>JBIKKL010000020.1:0-18383 GCA_044360365.1 Burkholderiales bacterium
CTCCGAGCTTGGGCAGCTTGGGCGATCCTGCTCCACAGCCCGCGACACCGATCGCCAGCAGCAGAAGCAAACCGGCCAGAACGGCATGGCCTGAAACATAGCGCAGCCGTGCTCGCCGCATCGATGGTGTCATGGTGTTCTCAGGATGGAGTCGGCCCGCGATCGTCTGGCCCATCAACCCACGGAGAGCTTGAGCCTGCGGATGAGTGCGCCCCACTTCTTGCGCTCGGCCGCCAGCCACGCCCTGAGATCATCGGGCGATCCGCCGTCCAGATAAATCGCGCGACTCTCCAACTCCTTGCGGTAAGCCGGATCCGACAGCACCTTGTTGATATCACGATTGAGTGCGGATACCACACCGACAGGCGTCGCCGCCGGCACGACGATGGTATAGGCGAGCACCGATTCGTACCCTGGCAGCGTTTCGGCCATCGTCGGCATGTCGGGCAGCATCGGCAAACGCTTCTTGCTGGTGACGGCGAGGCCGCGCAGCTTGCCGGACTGCATGAAGCGCATGCCTGGGTACGCCGAGTCGAACTGGAACTGGATCTGGCCGCCCATGATGGCAGCGCTCGCAAGCGCGCCGCCCTTGAACGGGACGTGCACGGCTTCGATGTCGGCCAAGCCGCGGAACAACTCGGCACTCAGATGCTGCGTCGTCCCGGGGCCGCCCGTCCCGAAGTTGAGCGACCCCGGCTTCTCCTTGGCGAGTTTGATCATCTCGGCCACCGTCTTCGCCGGAAAGGACGGGTGCACCATGAGCATCAATGCAGTTTCACCCAGTTTGACGACTGGCGCGAAATCCTTCTCCGGGTCGTACGACAGTTTGCGGTACAGCTCGGGATTGATCGAGAGAATGGGGTGCGTCGCGAAGAAGATCGTATGGCCGTCCGGCTCGGACGAGGCCACTGCCGACGCCGCCACCCCGCCGCCCGCGCCGCCACGATTGTCGATCACGACCGAACGACTCCAAAGGACGGAGAGCGCCATGCCGAGCGTACGCGCGTGCAGGTCGGCGCCGCCGCCGGGCGTAAACGGAACGATCATGCGGACATTGCGCGTCGGATGACTGTTCTGTGCCTGGGCAACGCTGGTCGCAGCAATGACAAGAGCAGCGATGGTGCCGACTCGGCACGCTAAGCGAAGATGGCAGTGCATCGTAACGGTACTCCTGTGGTGGGTGGGCACATGACATGTGCGCCTCGACTGCGTGGAATGTGCGATGTTCGACGACCAACGCGCAGCGGGGTATAGAGCGTCGAATCCTGGCGCGAGCCGAAACGCATGTACGGCCCGTATCGGGACAACACCCCCCGGTCAAATAGCAATCCAGACCGCGGCAAGACTTTGCCGGCGCCGAATCACTCCTGTCCGGAAGGAAACTGCAGGACGAGCGCTTCGAGCCCCTTGTCGCCGGCCCGGATCTCGAATTCGGGCTCGTTCGATTCGACAGCCACCATCGACCAGCGCGGCAGATCCTGACCGTCCTTTGCCATGCTGCCGTTCGCGACGAAGACGTAAAAGCCGCCCCCTTTGCGCGGGTCGGGCGCCTTGACGGTCATGCCCGCACCGAGCCGCACGACGTGCGCATTCATGTCGTCGTCGATCTTGTCCTGGTCGTACAGCGGCTCCCAGGAGGCTTCCTTGCGAAACTGGAGCACCGGCTCGGTCGACAGGCCGATGGGTTCCGTGAGCCAGTTGCGACGCTTGCTGGGCTTGAGCTTGTCGCGGAAGTCGGGTTCGTGGCTGTAGACCGGGGCGGAGACACCCGTGTGTATGCGAACCGCCAGGAAACTCAACCCCTGCGGACCGGCGGTGACCGGGCCGTAGGTCGTGTGATGGTCCTTGTACTGGACGACGAGCGGCTGCAGCGCCGTGCGTCCGATGACGCCCGAGCCGGCGGCGAATAGCTGGAACTGCGTCGTGCCATGGAAGTGCGGCAGGATGGTCTCGCCGGGATTGAGATCCGACATGGTCGCCTGCGGACCGGGTGCGACGCCCGTCGACGAACGCGGACCGAAGAACTCGGCCCCCCAGTGTTCGATGCCCGTGCCGGGTGACTTGATGATGCGCCGCCCGGCAAGCGCTTCGGTGCTGCTCTTGGTGTAGATCATCGGCTGCCCCTCCAATATCCAGATTACGGACCGATGGCCCTGCGAGCCCGATCCGCTGCAGCCCCCAAGCCTAACATAGCGATGCAGCGCGCCGGATCCTCGACGATCGTTGCGCTACACTCGCAAGTCGTTCGCATTCGGGAGATGCCCATGGATCTCGGCATCGCAGGCAAGACGGCGCTCGTCACCGCATCGAGTCAGGGCATGGGCCGCAATATCGCGTTCGCCCTGGCCGCCGAGGGCGTCGACGTCGCGCTCTTCGCACGGACGAAAGCGAAGCTCGACGCGACGGCCACCGAGATCGCAACCCGACATGGCGTGCGCGCCCTCGGAATCGCAGGCGACATGCGCAACGAATCCGACGTAGCGCGACTCGCCTCGGCGATTCGAGAAGCTTTCGGCGGGCTCGACATCCTGATTCTGAACACCGGACGCGCACCGAATCCGATCCGGGCAGCCGTCGACGAACAGGACGACGCCCGCTGGCACGAGGCCTACCAGACGCAGCTATGGGGCGCCATCCAGGTGACGAAGGGCGTCCTGCCGCTCATGATGGGCCGAGGCTGGGGCCGCATCGTGGCCATTACGTCGTCGTCGGTCAAGGAGCCCATGGCGCATCATAGTCTGTCGACGGTGTTTCGTGCCGGCGTCACCGCGTACATGAAGCATCTCGCGAACGAGATCGGTCATGCGGGCATCACGGTGAACTGCGTCGCGCCGGCGCTGATCGATTCGTCACACCGGGGGCCACCGCCGGCAGGACGCTCCGAAGCCGAGACGGCCGCGCGCAAGAAGCTCACGCCGCTCGGACGTCTCGGCACGCAGGAGGAGGTCACCGGCACCGTGACCTTCCTCGCGTCCATGCAAGCCGGATTCATTACCGGATCGAGCATACAGGTCGAAGGCGGAATGGTGGGCTCGCTCGTCTGAGCAGGCACCGCCCCCGCGCCTGCAACCTCGCAGGGTCAGTACTTGATCGTGCAGCCGTAGGCAGTCGTGCTCGCCGTCGTTACGGGCTTGCCGGCGAGCGTCTCCGTCATCGCGGCGCGTACGAAGTTCTTGGCAGTCTTCACGTCGGCGCGATTGGTGGATCGCTTGTCGTCGATGGCGCCGGCATAGACGAGCTGCCCATTCGGATCGACGATGTACATGTGAGGCGTGGTGCGCGCATCGTACGCACGCCCGACCTTGCCGTCGGGATCGAGCAGCGTCGCGGTAGATGCCGCCTTCATGGATTTCATCCAGTCGGCCATGACGGGCGGTGCCTTGTATTCACCATGGCCTTCGCGCGTGGAGTTGATGGTGAGCCACACCGTGTTCTTCGAGGTGTAGTCCTTCTGCAGCCCCTGCATGTTGCCCGTCTCGTAGTGCTTCTGCACATACGGACACTCGGGGTTGACCCACTCGAGCACGACGTGGCGACCGCGAAAATCGGAGAGCTTCACACTCTTTCCCGACGTATCCTTCAACGTGAAATCCGGCGCCGCTTGTCCGACCGTAGAGGCACCAGCTACACCGGCAACAAATGCAAGCGACACGGATGCGAAGAGCATGGAGAGCGCGTGCTTCATGAAGACTCCTTTCGACGGGGAAAATCCGCGAGGGCATCGATCACCCCTTCGCGGGTGAGAATTTCCGGCAGCAGGCGAGGCTCGCCGCCGGGAGGATAAAGCACGTACACAGGTACACCACTGCGGCCGAACCCGGCCAACGCCGCGGCAATCGCCGGATCGCGTCGAGTCCAGTCGGCACGCAGGAGCGCAACACCGCGATCACGGAATGCCTGCTCCACGTCAGGCTGCGACAACACGAGCCGTTTGTTGACCTGGCAGGTCACGCACCAAGCTGCAGTGAAGTCGACGAACACGGGCCGACCTTGCGCCGAAAGCGCGGCGATGCGCTCATGCGACCAGGGTTCCCACGCGTCATCGGCTCGTGATAGCGCAGAGGAAGCTTCGCTGCGTTCCAACGGCGCCACGAGCACCAGCGCACCGACCACAAAGGCCGCGGCGGCGATTCGCCCGAGGCAGGCTCGTTCGAACGAAATGCCGAGCAGCCACGCGCCCACGCTGAGCGTCACCAGTGCGGCAAGCAGAACGATCACCGCGTCGAGCCCCGCCTGCATGCCCAGCACCCAAGCCAGCCAGACGACCGTCCCATACAGAGGAAAAGCGAGGAACTGCTTCAGGCGCACCATCCATGCGCCGGCACGCGGCAATCGAGCGAGCCACCCGGGATGCCAGGCGAGCAAGACGAACGGCAAAGCCATGCCGACGCCCAGTGCGGTGAACACCGCCATCGACGACAGGGCATCGGTCGCGAGGGCATACCCAAGCGCCGCACCCATGAAGGGTGCCGTGCACGGCGATGCAACGACGACCGCCAGCACCCCGCCCAGAAACGCATCCAATGCAGGGCGCGAAGCACGCACCCCGAGGAGCGAACTCGGCACGAGCGATCCGAACTCGAAGACGCCCGACAGATTGAGGGCGAGCGCGAAGAAAAGCAGTGCCAGCATCGCAACGAAGAGCGGCGATTGCAGCTGGAAGCCCCAACCCAGGCTTTCGCCGCCCGCCTTGAGCGCGAGCAGAACGGCGGCGAGCACCCAGAACGACGCCAGCACGCCTAGACCGTAGATGAGGCCGTGTTTGCGATGTCCGCCATGCTGGGCAATCCCGAGGATCTTGATGGACAGCACGGGCAGCACGCAAGGCATGAGGTTGAGCAGCAACCCACCGCCGAACGCGAGCGCGAGGGCCGCAGCGAATCCAACCCCGACGCTGCCGGAAGCGACGGATGCAGCACCGACCGGCACGTCGATCTCGATGGCCTGCATCCCCGACGCCGCGAGCGGTGCATCGGCCACGAGCAGACCGGCCACCCGCGTCCAAGCCCCGATCGCCTGGCGGGCCGCCGGGATCTCGAGCCGAAGCACATCGTTCTCGCGGGTCAGCGGCTGCGCGGCGGCGTATTCGACCTTCCCCTCTTCGAAGGGAAAGAACTGCAGCGCCTTCGGCGAGATGCCCTGGGGCGGCGCAATGTGCAGCACCATTCCGTTCGTGCTCGGCGCGGCTTCGATGCGCCAGGCGCCATGGTCGGCGGCAGGGACGGGCAGCATCGCGCGCGTGCGCTCGATGGCCTGCGCCCATGAAGTCGACGCCGACGCACCGCTCCCGATCTCCAGTCGCAGATCCGCCTCTTCGGGGATGCAGCGCTCCGGATTGCACACGAGCCACGCCGCTTTCGCCGCCAGTACGATCGGTGTCGCCTCGGGCAGATGCGACGGCACCGTGATGTCGGTCAGCAGCAGCACTTCGCCCTCGTAGCCGTAGTTCATCAACGGCCCCGCCGGCAACTTGTGCGGATGCGGCCAGCGGATCGGTCCGGCGACGAATCCCTGCGGCAACATCCACTCGATCCGCGTCGGCTCGCCCGAATCGCCCGGATTGCGCCAGTACGTGTGCCATCCTGGATTCGCCGCAAGTCGCAGGGCGACGGTCAACGCCCGCCCCGGCTCGATCGCATTGTGCTCGGCCACAAGTTCCACCTCCACGCGCGGTGTGCGCACCGGCTGGGCCGCCGCTGGCAGCGCGAAGATGAGCAGGAAAAGGAGGGTCAGGATGCGCATGGGTGTTAGTTTCGTAGCAGCGCCAGTCGTTCCCGCCTGTTGGGCAGCGCAAACCTGCCAATCGAGCCCTCGTAACTTTGCAACCGGCACCACACGCTCGTTATTACAGTTCGTGATTGCACGGCGATCCCATCGACGGCGATTGGCCGAACCATACGTTCTGCCGCTGCGGATGGCCAGCAGTAAAAGGGATGACGAAAGCAGGTATGATGCCGCTCGCCTTTTCTTGCCGGGAGACGACGATGGCCGATGTTCAGTTCGGGTTGATGATCCGCGGACAGTTTGCTCAGAACGACGACATGGGTAAACGCTTCGAGGAAATGGTCGAGCAGGTCCGCCTCGTCGACCGCCTCGGCTTCGCATCGCTCACCAAGGGCATGCACTATGCCTCGCATCCGCTGCAGGCCTTCAACCAGATCGTCTGGCATTCGCGCATGGCGGCCGAATCGAAACATCTGCGGCTGAACTTCGGCATCATCCTGCTCGCCCTGCACAAGCCTCTCGACGTGGCCGAACAACTGGCATCGCTCGATGTGATGAGCGGGGGCCGCGTGATCTTCGGCGCCGCACTCGGCTATCGGGAGGTGGAGCTGGCGTCGTTCGGCGTGCAGCGAAAGGAGATCGTGCGCCGCTTCAGCGAGAACATCGAAGCGATCAAGCGCCTGTGGACCGAAGACAAGGTCACGATGAAAGGGACGTGGTTCGATCTCATCGAAGCGAACGTGTCCGTGAAGCCGATGCAGAAGCCGCGTCCGCCGATCTGGATAGGCGCCAATGCCGATCCCGCCATCGAACGCGCCGCCCGCATCGGGGATTGCTGGTATGTGAATCCGCACAATCGCATCGACACCATCCAGCAGCAGGTGGACGTCTACAAGCGCGCCCTGGACGCTGCCGGCAAGCCCTTCCCCACCGAGTTTCCGGGCCGCCGCGAGTGTTTCGTGGCTCGCACGCGCGAAGAAGCGATCCGTCTATGCCGGCCCTATCTCGCGAAGAAGTACGAGGTCTATCATGCCTGGGGGCAGGACAAGGCGATGCCCGAAGGGGACAACGACCTCGGTCTCGAATTCGACGAACTCATCAAGGGCCGGTTCTTCCTCGGCAGCCCCGACGAAGTGGCCGAGCAGATCATCGACTACACCCGCACCACCGGCATCAACCACCACATCCTCAGCTGTCAATGGCCCGGCATGCCGCAGAACATGGTGCTCGATACCCTGAACCTGCTGGCCGAAGAGGTGTTTCCGAAGGTTCGGCAGGGCGTGTAGGCGCAAGCGTCCAAAGCGCGCGAAACGAGCGCGTCGCGCAGATCACCTGCCTGCGCTGTGCTTCTGTGTGAAACGGGCTATTGGCGCCAGGTTCAAATCACTTCGGTCGCAGTCCCGCAGCCACGGCGACCTCCGTGAACGTCTGGATGTCCGAGCGGAGAACCTGATCCATCTCGGTCGGCGAGCTCGGCGATAACACGTAATCGAAGTTCTTCATCCGATCCTGCACGTCGGGCAACGTCAGGATGCGTCGCACCTCGACGCTTAGTTTTTCGCGCACCGACATCGGCGTGCCTGCAGGTGCCAGCATGACGTGGGATCCGTCGCGCTTGTAGCCGGGCAGCGTTTCAGCGACGGTAGGAACATCGGGCAACAAGGGTGTGCGATTCGGCGTGACCACCGCCAGCGCATTGAGCCGACCGTCCTTGATGTAGGGCATCATCACGAGCAACCCCGTGACGACATAGTGCACGCGCCCGGCCACCACTTCGATCATGGCATCCGACGAGCCCTTGAACGCCACGTGCACCGGTTTGAACCCGGCCGCGAGCCGCAACTTCTCGCCGTTGAGGTGGGTCGAGCTGCCTGCGCCGGCCGAACTGAAGAGAATCTTGCCCGGACGAGACCGGGCAAGCTCGATGAATTGCGGCAAGGTCTTTACACCGAGCGACGGCGTGACGGCCACGACGGACGTCGAAAATCCGATGCGCGAAATGCCGACGAAATCCTTGTGCGGATCGTAGGGCAATCGGGGCTGCATCGCCGCCGCGATGGCAAACGACGAAGAACTGACCAGCAGCGTGTAGCCGTCCGCAGTGGCCTTCGCGACGGCGGCGGCCCCCAGGATCCCGGAAGCCCCGGTGCGATTCTCGATCACAACCGGTTGGCCCCAGTGCTCGCTCATCTTCTGCGCAACGAGGCGCGCGAGCGCGTCGGTGCTGCCACCGGGCGAGAACGGGACGATGAATCGAATCGGACGCGACGGAAATGCCGCCTCGGCAGCGAACGAGGGAGCGTGGACCGAGCCCAACGCAGCGAGACCGACGCACGCCATCCGAATGCAGCGCCAGCCGCGCGACCGCCATGGGTCGCCCCGTCCCGCGGGACGTCGATGCCCGACCACCGTACTCATGCGCTCCTCCTCGCGTCCATCGACCATCGCCTGACGATGCCGCACCGGGCGAACCAGCCCGATGGATCATTTCCGGAGCACGGACTCTATGTGCCCCAGGCGGCCGCGTCAAATGACGACTGCGGTGGATTCGGTCTTTCCCGCAGGCGTCAGCGGCCGGAGGACGTGCCTTCGCTCTCCTGCATCTGCTTCTTGAAGAAGCGAACGAAGAAGATGCCCATCCCGATGACGATGACGATTACCGCAAGACTCATCAAGCCCACGTCGCTGGTAAACAAGTCTTTCCATGCCTGCATGTCGATCTCCATGCTTGATTCAATGGTATTTGATCTTCATCGAAACGGCACGTCTTTGACGTAACGCAAACGGCGAAGCCCCGCCTGGCACGTGCCAAACAGTTCAAAATCTGAAATTCGGTGCCAGGCACGTGCCAGGCACCGATTTCGCCGATTTCGAAGGGGACAGACGGAAGTCCGGGTAAGATCGTCGACGCAGCATTCCACCCACACTGCGAGGAGGAGCATGCGATGACCGGCCCCTTGAGCAACCAGGATCTCTCCGACCGTCCCGGCGAACGCATCATCGACAAGCCCGAACTGCCGCCGGCCGGGATCACGAACGAAAACGGAGCGCTTTGCGAGACCGTGGAGAATCAAGTGCAGCTGAAGATCGGGCGTGCCGGCAAGTTCGAGGTCTGGTGCGATGAACCTGCCCGCATCGGCGGTACCGACACCTATCCTTCGCCCATGGCATATCTCGCCATGTCGATCGGCTTCTGACTGCTGACCCAGGTTGCGCGGTACGCGCACATGATGAAGATGACGGTCGGCAATGCGAAGTGCCGGGTGGTCATGCGCAAGCATCTTGGCGGCTCCGTGCTCAAGGGCACGGTGTTCAACCGCTGGGAAGGCATCACCACCCATCTGACGATGGACAGCGCCGAACCCGCCGACAAGCTCGCGCATCTGATTCGGAATGCAAAGGCGGGCTGCTTCGCCGAAGGGCTCATCACGCAGCAGGTGCCGTTGACGAGCCTGATCGACGTCAACGGCATGCCATTTCCCATCGAGGGCGTGACCTCGTCGGAGTGATGGGATCATCGGGCCGGTACGACGCCGGCGCGATGCCGCCTTGTACGGTCGCGCGTCGTCCCGGGTACACGAGCGTTAGGTCGCCGCGACCGGTGATCCACGCTCGGCTACAGCGCGAGAATCGGCTCGCCTTCCAACGCACTGGACGCCCTGCCGTCCACGCCGACGGGAACGTCTCCGACCAGCGTTACCCGATAGAACTGCCGATCGAAATCTGCATCGAAGATGTCGCGCGGCGCGAGATGCGCGGTTGCGCGGTTGTCCCAGAACGCGATGCTTCCCGGCTCCCAACGAAAACGCACAGTGAATTCCGGGCGCACCACGTGTTCCCAAAGAAACTCGAGCAGCACCTGGCTCTCGCGCGGCGATAGCCCGACAACCGATTTGAGGAAGGAGGGGCTCACGAACAGTGCCCGCTCGCCGGTTTCCGGATGGACCCGTACCATCGGATGTTCGCTGACAAGGGTACGTTTTCGCATCAGCTCCCGATACTCGGGCGTTTCATCCACTCCCAGCGGCGGTGCGAAGCGATGCACCCCGCGCAGCCCATCGACGAACTGGCGCATGGTCGCAGACAACGCGCTGTAGGCGGCGACCAGGTTGGTGAACTGCGTATCGCCACCGTAGGGCGGTACGACCTCGCCGCGCAAGATCGACGCCGACGGCGGATTGATTGCCGCAGTGATATCCGTATGCCATCCGGACCACGGCCGAAACAGTACCTGGCCCTGAAATCGGTTCGCCTTGCGGTTCTTGGCGACGGAATAGATCTGCGGATACTCCCCATCGCTACCGTAGACGACGTGTCCCGCGGTCGTTTCTCCGAACTGCCGCGCCAGCGCGATATGCTGGCGATGGTCGAGCGACTGGTCGCGGAAGAACACGACTTTCCAGCGCAGCAGGGCTGCTCGTATCGCGGCGACTTGCGCTTGCGGCAACGGCTCGGAAAGATCGACGCCGCGAATCTCGGCGCCGATATGGATGGCCATCGGTGCGACCTCGATCACCGCGGCATCCCCAGTGACTGCATTCTGTGCGGCATGCACTGACATGATTCTGCCTCCTTGGCGTTGGAACCTTCAAACCGATACGCCCGGCCTGCCGCAGGAACCCGCACGCGTTCCGGGCGCAACGCATGCAGTCAAACTCGGCAGGCGGCAGCGAGTAACGACCGGAACCGGGAAACTATGCCAGGCACCAGGCACGAACGATTCCCGACCTGTCTCGCCGTGAACGAACTCAATCGAGCCGTATCCCCGCCGCCTGAATGATCTTTGAGAAGCGCGCGGTCTCCGAGCGGATCAGCTCGGTAAACTGTTCGGGCGTATTGGTCGCCATGTCGATCCCGGAAGCGCCAAGGCGGGACGCGAGGTCGGGCGACTGCGCCGCCGCGTGCAACTCGGCGACGAGCCTGTCGACGATAGGTCGTGGCGTGCCTGCGCGAGTCAACATGCCGTACCACTGCACCGTCACGAGATCGACCCCCTGCTCGACCGCCGTTGGCACGTTCGGCAGTACCCGCAACCGCTTGTCCGTCAGCGCAGCGAGCGGCACGATGCGCTTGGATTCGATGAGCGGAATCGCCGGCGCCACCGCATAGGTGCCGAAATCCACCTCTCCGGAACTCAATGCGATCAGTCCGCCCACATTCCCCTTGTAGGGGACATGCACCATCTTCATGTCGTACATCCGCGACAGCAGTTCTGTGGCAAGGTGATTGCCCGCCCCCAGCCCGCTCGAGCTGAAGTTGAGCTTGTTGGGATGCTTCCTGGCGAGCGCGATCAGCTCCTTGATGCCCTTTGCCGGCACCGACTGATGCGTTGCCATGACGTAATACATGTTCGCCACGAGCGTGAGCGGCTGCAGATCGCGCAAGGCATCGTAATTGAGCTTGCGGTACATCGACGGGCTTTGCGCGATGGTCGTCGTCGCCAGCACGAGGGTGTACCCGTCGGGCGCGGATTTCGCGGCGATCTCGATGCCGATATTGCTCGTTGCGCCGGGCCGGTTCTCGGTGATCACCGGCTGTCCGACCCGCTCCGAGACCTTCTGTGCGATGGCACGTCCGGCAATGTCGGTGGGCCCGGCGGGCGGGAAGGGAAGAATGAGGCGGATCGCTTTCGTGGGAAAGTTCTGGGCGGGCGCACCGGAAGCCACGGCGAGCGCAGCCAGCCCAAACATCGTCGGGACGACGTTCATGGTTCTCCTCCTGTGTGGTCGACCGTCGAAACAGGTTCGCGGCCGATTCATGTTAACGCGAACTCGCGCACCGGAGTATGCGAACGCAATGCGTCACCGATGCCTCGCGCCCGACGCGTACGCATTGCGCGCAGATGCCGGCGTTTGCCGTGCACGTCCGCTGCTATCATGCATTCGGCCGCTACGGAGATCCCCACGATGCAGACGAACCGACGTACCTTCGCACGAGCCGTCCTGCTCCTCGCCGGACTCGCCGTCGTCATTCCGGTCGCACGCGCCCATCATGGCTGGGCGTGGGCAACCGACGAAGAATTCACCCTCACGGGCAAGGTCTTGCAGGCCAAGCTCGGCAACCCTCACGGCGAGGTGACGATCGACAGTTCAGGTGAGCGCTGGCAGATCGAAGTGGGACAGCCCTGGCGCAACGAGCGCGCTGGTCTGACCGCCCAACTGCTCAATCCGGGCCGCGTCATCACGGTCCATGGTCATCGCTCGGCGAAGAAGGGCGAGCGCCTGATGAAGGCCGAACGCATCGTCATCGAAGGACGAAGCTACAACCTCTATCCGGACCGCAAGTCCTGATCGTCATCGCCCGGTGAACGAAGTCCTCGCAGCCCTTGAAGCAAGCTCGTTCGCGGTCGCGCTGCGAAACTCGATCTGGGTCTATCCGCTAGTCAATGCTGCCCACGTTCTGGGGCTCGCGCTGCTCGTCGGCGCGATCGTGCCGCTCGATCTGCGATTGCTCGGATGCTGGCGATCGATACCGCTGGCACCCCTGTGGCGCGTCCTCGCACTCAGCGCGGCGGCGGGCGTGGCGGTCGCGGCAGTATCGGGGAGCCTGCTTTTCGCGGCGCGGGCGACGGAGTACGCCGATTCGCGCTGGTTTCTGGCCAAGATGGCAGCGTTCGGGATCGGCATCATCAATGCCGTCGCCCTGCGGCGCGCCTCTTCGCGGCGAAATTGGCCGGACGACGACAACCTGATTCCGTTGCGTGCAAAGGTCGCGGCCGCATTGTCGATTGCGGCCTGGCTCACGACGCTCGTGCTCGGCCGCCTCGTGGGGTACTTCTAGCTTTCTCCCGGCGGTTGGCCTTTCGTGCCCGAGATCCAAAAACCGGGAAAGGCCGTTGCGCTTGAACGGCCCCGCAGCTGTCTGGGTCAGTCGACCTTCACCCCGGCGTCCTTCACCCACTTCGCCCACGTACGCACATCGTTGGCAAGCTGCTGACTCAATGCCTCGGGGCTGCTGCCCACGTACTCCGCGCCCATCTGCGTCAAGCGCGTCTGGACATCGGGGCGCTTGAACGCCTTGACCATCTCGGAGTTCAGCTTGCCCATGATGGCAGCTGGCGTCGCCGCAGGCGCGATGACGCCGTACCACTCGCGAATGTCCAATCCCTGGGGAGGCGGTACGCCCGCCTCGGTCATCGTCGGCGTCGAGGGAAGGGCGGACATGCGCTTCTCGCTCGTCACCGCGATGGGCCGTACCCGCTTGCCATTGATCAGCGGCATCGCGGAGGGCATCGATGCAAACCCGAACGTGACATCGTTGCTCGCGAGCGCTCCAAGCGCAGGACCACCGCCCTTGAATGGCACGTGAGTCATCTGCGTGTTCGTCATGCCCTTGAGCACTTCACCGGCCAGGTGATGCAGCGAGCCGGATCCGGACGACGAGAACGTGACCGTTCCGGGCTTTTCCTTGGCCATGCGAATCAGATCCTGCATCGATTTCACCGGCGATGCCTGAGGCACGACAACGACGTTCGTGACCCATGCGAGTAGCGAAACGCCCTTGAAGTCGCGTATGGCATCGTAGGGAAGATTGCCGTACGTGCTGACGCTGATCGTAAAGGGCCCGCTCGGCACCATCATGATCGTATAGCCATCGGGCGCGGCCTTGGCCACCATCGCGGCGGCGATCGTCCCGCTCGCACCTCCCCGATTGTCCACGACCACCGGCTGACCGATCGACTCGGGCATGTGCTGGGAAAGAATGCGGGCGAGGATGTCGGTGGCTCCGCCCGGCGGGAATCCGACCACGAGGCGAATGGGACGGTCGGGAAACGTCGATGCGGCGCCGCTCTGGGCGTGGGCCCACGGCGAAGCGCAGGTTGCCCCGATGAGCAACGTCGATGCAAAGGTTACTGGACGATACACGTTCTATGCCTCCCTGTCGGAATCGATGGACTGCAACACGCCGCAAGCATATGCCAACGGCGCGTCGCACATCATGAAGAACGTGTCGCCGCAGCGCTCAGTTCTTCTTCTTGCCGAGGCCGATGGCGTCGTAGAACTCCCTGTACTCCACCATCTTGGCCTCGAGAAACTTGGTGAACTCCGCACTGCCGAGAAACACGTCCTGGTACATGTTCCTCTTCGCGAAATCCTTCCACTCGGGCGAGTCATGCGCCTTCCTGAGCACGGCCTCCATCGTGTCCACCGCCTGCTTCGGCACCCCCGCAGTAAAGGTGAAGCCGCGTATGGTGCCTGCCGAGATGGGATAACCTTGTTCGATCAGGGTGGGAATGTCGGGCACCTGCGGGAGCCGCTTATCGGTGGTCACGGCAAGCACGCGCAGCTTCTTGGCTTCCACTAGGCCCATGCCCTCGCTCAGATTCTCGGTCGAGAACTGGGTGTGCCCGCCGGCGACGGATGTTATCGCATCGCCGCCGCCCTTGAACGTCACGAACTTGATCTTGAGCCCGGGCACCGCTTTCTCCATCAGATGAAGCACCAGCCGTCCGGTGCCCGTTGCGGAGGTCGTCGCCGCGGTAAACGCCCCGGGATCGCGCTTCATCGCCTCGACGAGATCCTTGAACGATTTGTAGGGCGAATCGGCGGCCACCATGATCGTCTGCGGATCGATGGCGTACAACGCGAGCGGCGTGTAGTTCTCGAGCCCGATCGCGACGTCGGGCCGATAAGCGAGCGCAAGCAGGGTGCTGGTCACCGACATCATGTAGTGAGGATCACCCCGCTTCGTCTTGAAGTACGAGAATCCGATCACCCCCGAGCCGCCCGTCTTGTTTACGACGACGAACGGGTGCGGCAGGAGCTTGTCGCGGCGGACGACTTCCGCCATCTGGCGCGATATGACATCGCCGCCGCTGCCGGCCGACGTATGCACGACAAGTTCGATCGGTCGGCTCGGATAGGTCTGGGCCAATGCTGCGTTGCCGCCCCAAGCACTCAGCACGCCGGCGACGATGGCGCCGCACAGCCTCCTCTGCGAGATCGCTGCAGTCATATTCCCTCCTTTGGATGTTCACGTGCGACGTACGCGTCTGCGCTCGTCGCCGATTTCGAAACCGTGCGGATGCACGTCTTCGAAGCGGCAGCGCTTGCCAGAAATCGCGCTGCCTGCGGCATGATGCCATAGTCCGCTGCACCGAACGGATCAATCCGGCGGTGCAACGCAACCGCGCGCCGGGATCGATCCGGTAACGGCTCGGCGTGCTTGACGGACGCTCGCATCGTTGCGACATTCGCGGCCAACGACACACAACGAGAGACTGCGCCAGATGCCCACGATCGAACGCTCGACACTTTTCGCCCTCGCGCTGCTCGCACCGCTCCAGGTGAGCGCCCAGGGGTTTCCTTCGAAACCGATCCGCATCGTCGTCCCGTTCGCCCCCGGCGGCAACATCGACATCACGGCACGCACTGTCGCCCCAGGACTCACTGAGGTGCTCGGACAGCCGGTCGTCGTCGAGAACCGAGGCGGTGCGGGCGGCAGAATCGGCACGACGCAAGTCGCGAAGGGCGCGGCCGACGGCTACACGGTCCTCCTGGGCGCCACCGGCACGCTGGTCTCTCAGCCGGTCTTCCACGATGACATCGAATATCAGCCACTGCGCGACTTCGTCTTCACTTCGCTGTTGTCGATCACGCCGAGCGCGCTGGTCGTGCATCCCTCCATGCCCGTGCGCAGCATCAAGGAGATCATCGCCTTCGCCCGTGCGCGTCCCGGCGAACTGCTGATGGGTTCTGCCGGGCAGGGCTCCGGCACGCATCTGATGGGCGAACTTTTCCAGTCCATGGCGAAAGTGAAGTTCGTCCACGTGCCTTACAAGAGTGCGGGCACCGCTTCGGTCGCGATCCTGAGTGGACAGATCCATCTCGTGTTCGACCAGATCAGTTCGGCCGGTCCGTTCATCCGCGGCGGGCGATTGCGTGCACTCGCCGTCACGACGGCCCAGCGTACGAAGGCCATGCCCGACGTACCGACGATCGACGAAGCCGGGCTGCGCGGCTATGAATACGCCACCTTCACGACGCTTGCGATTCCCGCGGCCACCCCGAAAGAGGCGGTGCAGAAGCTGCGCGACGCGGTCGATGCCGTCATTGCTCAGCCGCGGACGCGCCAGGCGTTCGAAAAACTCGGCGCCGAGGTGCTGCCCGGCACTGCCGACGACTTCACCCGCAGGCTGCAGAAGGATTACGAGCGCTGGGTACGCCTGCGCAAGGAAACCGGCATCCGCATCGACTGAGGATGCAGCGCTCCCGCATTACGTAGCGCAGACCTGCGCCAACGGTGTCGGCTTCGCGGCGTGCAGCGCCGGCAACAGTTCCTCCGACATGAGCCGCATGCTGGCCAGTGCGTTCGACAGCGGCATGCCGAGGAAGTGCGTGCGAAACACGAAGTGGGTCACGCCCAACTCCTGGATGTAGGGCTTGAGCTGCTCCCAACAGTCGTCCGGTGATCCGATCACGAAGCGATCCTTCACCAGATCGTCGAACGATTTGTCGATGCGCTCGTTTTCGGGCATTGCCTTGTCGCTCTCCCATTTGGCATACGCCTTGTACTTCTCGGTGATGTACGGCGCGCCCATCTCCATCGCCGCAGCACGACTCTTCGCGCAGTAGATCTCGATCCGGCAGGGGTTCTCCCTGGGCAGCGGCTTTCCGGCCTTCGCCAGGGCATCCTTGTAGAGCGCCAATCGCTCCTTGTGGGTTGCGAGCGTGGCCTTGGGGCTGTGATACAGACAATCGCCGAGTTCGGCCGCGCGGCGTATGGCGTTCGGATGCTTTGCCGCAAACCAGATCGGCGGATGCGGCTGCTGCACGCATTTCAGCGACAGGTGCGCATCGCGCAGGATGCAGGTGTCGCTCTCGTAGCTCACCTTGTCTTCGGTCCACAGGCGTTTGGCGACGACGAGACACTCCTCGAAGCGCTGAACCCGCTGGCCCTTGCGCACGCCGAAGGCTTCGAACTCCGCGGTGCGATAGCCGAGCCCCACGCCGAACACCATGTTGCCTTTGGAGATTACGTCGAGCGTCGCGATCGTCTCGGCGGTGTAGACCGGATTGTGCAGCGGCGCGAGCAGCAGGCCGACGCCCATCGTCATGTCGCCGGCATCCGCCGCAAGGCGGGCGAGATAGGGAACCATCTGCAGACCCTGGTTGCCGCCCTCGTTGAGATAGTGCTGGCCGCAGAAATAGGAATCCCACCCTCGATCCCGGGCGAGCCGCACCATCGCCAATTGATCTTCCAGAGCGCTCACCATGTCCGCGCCCTCGAATTGCTGATTGCTCAACATGATCCCTGCCTTCACACCGCTCATGCCTTCTTTCCTTATCGAATGATTCTTCTGTGCCTGGACTTGCGGCTCAGAGCTTCTGGATGATGTTCTTCGCGTAGTCCCGCACCATCTGGTACCCGCGCTCGAGCGGGAAATTGCACATGAGCTGGCGCACGCCCTGCCGCTCGAGTTCGCGCACCTGCTCCAGCACCTGCGCCGGCTCGCCGACGATACAGAAGCGCTTGATGACTTCGGGCGTCACGAACCGCCGCTCGTCCGGGGCAACGTAGGCATTGTGGCTCTCGTGCATCATCTTCTGGCGCTCGGCCTCGGGCCGCGCCATGTGGAACGCGAGATAGTCTTTCCAGATCGGACGCAGAAACTCCGGCGGATCTTCGCCGTATTCGAGATGCCGGTCCATGACCGAATGCATGGCCGTCATGATCGCGGGCCCGTATTCGTTGACGATGCGATCCGAATCGACCGGCTCGCCCTTGTCGAGCACGGCGAAGTTGACGCGCACGGACAGATGAAAGCCGTCGAGCGACCGCCCGGCCTTCTGTGCCCCCTTGCGGGCGTTCGCGAGAATCTGGTCGAGCGTACCGCCGCGCGGGACGTGCGTCGTCAAACCGTCGGCGATCTCTCCGGCGAGCGCCTGTGCCTTCGGCCCGTAGCCCGCAAGGTACATGGGAATCGGATCGCGCAGGTTGCGATAGCCCTTGTCGGTCAGCATGAAGCGGATGGCGTGCTTCTGCCCGTTGTGCTCGTACTCGGCGTCCTTGCCGTCGAGCAGATTGCGCACGGTACGGGCATACGCCTCGAAGTTCCTGAGTCCCATGGGCTTGCGGCCGAGGAGGCGCATGCCCGTATTGCCGGTCCCCAGCGCCACGAAGATGCGACCGGGCGCGATCATGTTGAGCGTCGCCATGCCGGCGGCCAGAGTGGACGCGAGCCGCAGTCCCGGGACAGCCACGCCGGTACCCAACTTCATCGTTTTGGTCTGTTGCGCAGCCACGGTCAGAAATACGAAGGCATCGGAGCGGATAAGTCCGCTGTCGGTAACCCACAAGTGAGTGAAGCCGAGCTGTTCGGCTTCGCTGACATACTGCATCTCGTCGAGTTTGGCCCAGGTGAGTCCGAACTCCATGCTGCCTCCCGCGAATAGTCTGACGGAGGAACATATTACCCGTCTGATCGTCCGTCGGCGGCACACATGCGGCGCCGTCAAGCTCTGAGCGAAGGACGTCCGCTGCGATGCTGCGCCGCCCCCGGGACGCCGCTATCGCAGCGGGTGTAATCTCTCCATCGAGAAGGCCAGGACAGCGATGACGCCCGTGACGACACGCTGACGGCCATCCGATTCCCCAGGGAGAACTCGATGATTCGCCGCTGCCCGCTTCAGATCACTTCGACACTTGTGCTGTTGGCC
>JBIKKL010000021.1:0-18357 GCA_044360365.1 Burkholderiales bacterium
AGATCGATGATGGCCGGCAGCAGGCTGGGTACGTTGCCATTGCTCAACAGCATGGTCAGGCGTCCGTCGGCGCTAGCCAGCATCGCTCCGATCGAATTGCCGCGCCCGCGCAAATCCACCCGACCGGAGAGCGTGCCCACGGCCTTGCCGAGCGTTTCCTGATCCGGTGCGATGCGCGATACGTCGACATTGTCCATGCGTGCAACGACGACCGATCGGATGGGGGGCGCGCTCGCATCGAACTCGACGCGTCCGCGCAGATCGCCGCCGGCCATGCCGAACTGTAGCGGGTCCAGCACGATGCGACCGTCGTTCATCCGGAAGTCGACGCTGAAATCGTCGAACGGCCATGCGGCCACTCGCACGATCCGATTCGCTTTCAGAACGACATGCGCATCCAGCTTGCGAAAGCTTGCAGGGTCGAAGGTGCGTGTCGGCAATAGCCGGGCAGCCTCACTTTCCGTGGGCTTGAGCCGTGATCGATGGGTCCCGCCGATCAGCGGGCCGAGATCGGCAAGATCGAGCAGCGTCGAGCGCAGATCCGCTTCGAGCCGGGGCGTGTCGCCTCCGGTCTCCACGACCACCGTACCGGCGATGTCGCTTTGGCCGACTTTGCCTTTGAGGTCGCTGGTCTCCCAGCGGTTGCCCTTGCGAACGAGCAAGCCCGTGACCGCATATCGAGGCGTCTCCGGCAGAGTTACGCGGAACGCCGATTCGAGGAGCCTCAGGCTGGGGCCGCTCACCTCATAGCGAATGCGGCCTTCACCCGGCGTGGCGAGCCCGTGTAGTTCGCCTTCGATTCGAATCTTGGTGTTCGCAAATACGCCCCATACGAGCAGAGGCAGTGTTCGGCTCGCATCTCGCAACGAGAGCAGCGACGCGGTCTCGCCGTCAAGCTTCACAGGCTCGCCCATGAGCTCGCCCTGGACAGTGAATTTGAGGCTCCGGGGATCTTCGACATTGGCTCGGTCGGTCACCGTCGCAGTCAGTGCGCCGGGTATGGTGTCGTCGAGGTAGTGCAGGACGCCACGATCGACGCTGAGCGTATCGATTACGGGGCGCGTTCCGTCCGGGTCGTCATCTGCGTTCTGGGCCTTGTCGAACACCCAGGTCGCGCGGCCGTCCCGGGTTCTCTGCAGATTCACCTCGGGCTGCTGCAGAAACAACTCCCGGATGTGGATGCGCTTCGCCAGCAACGGCAGCAGCGCAATGCGAAGTTCGATGGCATCGGCCTGGATCAGTTGCGGTGCGCGAGCCCACGACGGATTCGACAGACGCACGTGTTCCATCCGCACCCGAGGCGTGAGGCGCCATTGCCCGGACAGGTTGCCTTCGATGACGAGCGTGCGGCCCGTCGCGCGCGCAACGGCGCTTTCGATCGGGCGTTTCAACCAGTTCCAGTCGAAAACCAGCAGAAAGACGACGACGGCCACGGCGAGGATCAAGCTCGTCCAGGCAGCGTAGCGTCCGAGGCGGACCGCCACGGGATCAGGTCTCGACCGACACGGCGAGTTCGTTTCGTACCAGACGCACACCGGTGACCGAAAGTGCGATCTGAGATGCCATGCTGCGCAGATCCGGGGTGCGTGTGCTGCCGGTGAGGGTGACGACGCCATCGGCGGCCGTGACGCCGATGCGCGAGCCGTGCAGCGAGGTTTCGGCATTCAGTGCCGATTCGATCCGGCCCGCCAAATCGGAATCGGCCTCGGACATGTCCTTGCGCGGGTCTGCCACCGGGGCGTCCGGGGCGGTTTTGGAAGCGGGTGTCACGCCGTTGCCGGGTGCCCCTGCCGGTGCGACCGACGGAATGGGAGACTCGGGCTTGCATGCGCTGAGCAGCGCTGCGGCCATGACGGCGGCTGTCGTCCACGCGAGCGCCGTCGAGTGAAATTGCGTACGCATTCGTCGTCCCTTGAGGAAAGGAAATCGTCGACCTGTCGATGCGCAAGGCATGTGCCCGGACATGCGCTTGCGGATGCGGAGTTCGCCGATTGTGCGGGCCAATGTTTCCCATCCGCGACCGGCTTGGTAGCATTCCGATTCCATGCGATACGCCGGCACCGGCGTGCTCCCCCAATGCGGCTTGCGTGACGCAGCGCACGAAGACCCTCGGCAAGAGGTTTGCGATGAAGCTCTATTACCACCCCGTCTCCACGACCTGTCGACCGATCATGATGCTGGCGGACGAGGCTGGGATCGATCTTGAGCTGGAGCTCGTCGATCTCTTCTCGGGCGCGCACCTGAAGCCCGATTTCGAAGCGATCAATCCGTGCAGGCAGGTTCCGTATCTCGTAGACGATGGGTTTGGGCTGAGCGAAGGATCGGCGATCCTGAAGTACGTCGCGGACAAGGTCGGTTCGCCCACGTACCCGCCGGAAGCCAAAGCGCGAGCGCGGGTCAACGAGCGCATGGATTGGCTCAACACGGGCCTTTATCGGGATCTCGGCTACGGTGTCATCTATCCGCAGTGCCTGCCGAACTACAAGCGCGCAGACGAACGGGTGCAGGCAGCCCTCCTCGCATGGGGGCGGGAGAAGTCGCGGGGCTGGCTACAGATCCTCGACCAGCATCTGCTCGGCGCTGATTCCTATCTGTGCGGCGCCGATATCACCATCGCCGACTACCTCGGCGCGTGCTATCTCACCCTCGGCGAAGTGGTGCATCTCGATTACGCAGCATGGCCGAACGTCACGCGATGGATCGAAACGATCAAGGCGCGACCGAGCTGGTCCAGGGCGAACGAAGCGTTCTATGCTCACTTCGTCGCACCCTTCAAGGACAAGCAGTTCGAAGGCTTGCGCTAGTGTCCTGTGTCGGAGATTCGTGCCATAAAAGCGCCGAGAATCGACACCATACTTTGTCGGAAATCCTCGCCAGGTGTTCAACTTGAGGGGCGGTTTCCTTCGCGTCTGGCGCCGATTTCGACACTTTTCCCACGCATGGGATCGATGGTAGCGACCCGCACTTGTGCTACGAATCTCCGACACAGGACACTGGCGGTGCACCTCGATGCGGGGCGCGTGCCTATGCAGGAAACCTGGAGGGAATGCGCAATGATCAAAGGGCTGCATCACAACGCGTACCGGTGCCGCGATTCCGGCGAAACCCGACGCTTCTACGAAGATTTTCTCGGCTTGCCGCTCGCCGAGGCGTTCGAGATCCGGACCACCAAGACGGGGCGCGCCGCCAACGTATTGCATTCGTTCTATCGGCTGGGCGACGGCTCGTTCCTGGCCTTCTTCGAAGCGCCCGATCAGCCGTTCGAGTTCAAGGCGCAGCACGACTTCGACTTGCACATTGCGCTGGAGGTCGATCGGCCGACGCTGGAGACCTTGTTCGCGAAAGGCAAGACAGCCGGCATCGAGACGCGCGGCATCGCGGACCACGGCTTCGTCGATTCGATTTATTTTCGTGATCCGAACGGCTACGTCATCGAGCTGACGTGCAAGAAGGCGGGGCACGACGACGCGCTGGATCCTGCGCGCAACGGCGCACGCGCGAAGTTGGACGCCTGGCAGCAGGCGAAACTCGACGCGGCTTGAACCGGATCAAAGCTTCATGATCGCGATGCCGATCACGACGATGCATGCGCCCGTGACGCGATCTCGCCCGAACGGCTCCTTCAACAGCAGCGAGCCGATCAGTGCTGCGAAGATCACCGATGTCTCGCGCAGCGCGGCGACGGCGGCGACGCTGGCTTGGGTCATCGCCCACAACGCGATGGCGTAGGCCCCGACGCTCAGGGCTCCGGCGAGCAGTGCCCGCGGCCAATGCGACGTTGCATGACGCAATAGTGCTGTCTTTTGGGTCCGCCAGGCATTTGCCATGTAGGGCAACGCGGCGAAAAAGGTCAGCCAGAGGGTATAGCCCAGCGGACTTTCGGCGCGTCGAACACCCATGCCGTCGATCAACGTGTAGCACGCGATCAACGCGGCGGCCGCCAGCGCGATCAGCGCAGGACGCAGTTGGGCATGACGCAACGTGCGACGAAAGCCGCCGATCCAGAGCACGCCGATGCTGACGGCGATCACGCCCAGCCACAGCGTCGGCGGCGTCGCATCCGGCAGCAGCAGTGTCCCTGCACAGGCAACGAGTACCGGCGGCAGGCCCCGCATGAGCGGATAGGCGAAGCTCAGATCGCCATGACGATATGCTTGCGCGAGCAGCGCGAAATAGACTTGATGGACCAGCACCGAGGCCAGCATGAAGGGCCAACTGGCGCTCGCCGGTGCCGGCACGAGCGGCAGCAGCGGGGCGCATAGCACCGCTGTCGCACCGACGAGCATGGCCGTGTTCAGGGCGGGATCCCGGCTGCTCTTGATCAGGGCATTCCAGCTTGCGTGCATGAGCGCAGCAAGAAGCACCAGTGCGGTGATGCCGAAAGTCATTCGCGCGGCACGGCCACCGCTTGCCGCCGGCGCGTATCGGGCATGCTCAGCGGGTGAGGGCGGTAAGCGGATCCGCGTGCGCGTAACCCAACGCGGCAGCGACTTCCCTGCAGGTGACCTCGCCCGCGTGCACGTTCAGTCCGGCGCGCAGGTCCGGATCGCGCCGCAGTGCTTCCCGGGCACCGTACTGCGCAAGCGCGAGCACGTGGGGCAGCGTGGCGTTGTTCAGTGCATAGGTCGAAGTGCGCGGGACGGCGCCGGGCATGTTGGTGACGCAATAATGTACGACTCCATCGACGGTATACGTGGGATCCGCGTGCGTGGTCGGGCGCGATGTCTCCACGCAGCCGCCCTGATCGATGGCGACGTCGACGATCACGGCGCCGGGCTTCATCCGGCTGACGAGATCGCGCGAAACGAGCTTCGGTGCCGCAGCTCCGGGAATCAGGACGCCGCCAATCACGAGATCGGCAGCCAAAACCTGCTTTTCGATGTTGTCGCGGTTCGAATAGACCGTCATCACGCGTGCACCCAGCAGCCGATCGATGCGACGCAGCACGTCCACGTTGCGATCGATCACGGCGACCTGGGCGCCGGTGCCGATGGCCATCTGCGCCGCGTTGAAACCGACCACGCCGCCGCCCAGGATGGCGATGCGGGCCGACGGCACGCCGGGCACGCCACCGAGCAGGATGCCCATGCCGCCATGTTCACGTTCCAGGCAGCGCGCACCGGCCTGTACGCTCATGCGCCCGGCGACTTCCGACATGGGGGCGAGCAGGGGCAGACTGGCGTCGGCACCCGTCACCGTCTCGTACGCGATGCAGGTGGCACCGGAGTCGACGAGTGCGCGCGTCTGCTCGGGATCGGGGGCGAGGTGCAGATACGTAAAGAGCACCTGCCCGGCCTTCAGCTGGCTGCGCTCCTGCGGCTGCGGTTCCTTCACCTTCACGATGAGCTCGGCGCGGGCGAAGATCTCATCGGGCGTGGCGACGACCTCGGCACCTGCGCGCTCGTAGTCGGCATCGCTGGCACTGATGCCGATGCCGGCGTTGCGCTCGACGAGCACCGGATGACCACGACTGGTCAGCTCGCGCACGCTCGACGGCGTGAGGCCCACGCGATACTCGTGCGACTTGATTTCCCTGGGTACGCCGACCTGCATGACCGACCTCCTACCTGGGCGCCTGCAGCGTGCCCATGGGCAGGACGCAGGTTCGCAGCAGTACAGCGTAGTGCGACAGGGTGGGCGTGGCGGCGCCGATCACATGCGCCTGATCGTCCCAAAGCCGCAGGTTGACGGCAGCGACGGCATGCGGTTCCTGCATGAAGGTTCGAGCCTGATCCGGCGAGAAGGCACCGCCTTGAACTTCCAAAGAGCGGTGCGCATCGGCGGACAGCCCGTGCGCGTAGCCCGGATGCGCATAGCAGAGATACCGTTTGGCATCGACGTGCAATCGAATGGGATCGACGACGGCAGCTCCGAAGAGTTTGTCCAGGCGCGCCGATGCCCGGGCGCCGTGGCCGCGCGGCCGGGCAGCGTCTGGCGAACTTGCCACGGGCGGGTCGACGAGTACATGCCCGATATCGTGCAGCAGGCACGCGCAGACGAGTGGGTTGCTCGCGCCTGCGCGTTCGGCCAGCGATGCGGTCTGCAGGGCGTGATCGAGGAGGCTGACGACACTCGAGGGCATGCGCGCCGAACCCTTCGATTCGAGCAGCTGGCAGATGCTGGTGATCGTGAGCTCGTCCATGCGCGTCTGAACTAAGTAGTTGGTCGGAAGTTGGACCCTGCCGGCGATGCTTCGTTTCGTTGTTCGGCGCGTATCGAGATTTCGGCGGCCGCAGTCTCCGACTTCAGCCGGCTGCGCGACAGAACGCCGGCATCTTCGAGAATCGGGTAGGCCACCGAGCACAGGTGCGAGTTGATCCGCTTCATCTCGCTGATGAGATCCAGGTGCAGGGAACTCGTTTCGATGCTCTCGGGGGTATTCCATGAGAGCCGTTGCAAATGCGATTCGGCGAAGCTCAATTCGCGCTCGCGGAATTCGACCTTTTGTGCGATCAACGCTTGAGCGCCCTTGAGGTCTCCGTTGAGGAAGACGCTCATTGCCAGCCTCAGATTGGCGACCAGACGTTCATGCAGTTCGACGATCTCGGCCATCCCCGCGTCGGAAAAGCTCGCACCGCGCTTGATCAGCTTGTCTTCGATGTCGCGCAGGATGCGTTCGACGCCGTCTCCGATCTGCTCCATGTTGATGGTGAACGAGACGATGTCGGTCCAGCGCTTGCCTTCCCGAACTTCGAGGGCTTCGCGACTGATCTGCGTGAGGTACAGCTTCACTGCGGTGTACAGTTCGTCGACAGTGTCGTCCATCATGCGCAGCCGTCGCGACAAATCGCGATCCTTGTGACGGATCACGTCCATGACGCCCACCAGCATCGTCTCGACGGTATCGGCGATGCGCAGGGCCTCGCGGGCCGCACAGGAGATCGCGAGGACCGGCGTGTCGAGCGCGACGGGATCGAGATGGCGGGGGCGGCTCGCATCGTCCTGCCTGGGGCGCGCGGGCAACATGCGTTCGGTCAGGCGCGCGACGGGACCGATCGCGAACACGAAGCACACCGCGAGCGTCAGGTTGAATGCCATGTGGAAGTTCACCGCCAACCGTTGCGGATCGGGATCGATCGCGCCGAGGAGGCCGGTAATCGAACCGAGGAACGGGGCCATGAGCAGACAGCCCGTGACCTTGAAGATCAGATTGCCGAGGGGGATGCGACGTACTTCGGGCGCCGCGCCCAGCGTGGTGAGCACGGCGAGAAGACCGCTGCCGAGATTGGCGCCCAGCACCAGCGCGAGGGCGACCTCGGGCGTGATGACGTTCGATGCGGCCAAAGTTGCTGTCAGGAGTACGACCGCCAGGCTCGAGTAACACACGATGGTCATGACGGCGGCGATCAGCATGTCGAGCAGCGGATCGCCGGACAACGTGGCGAACAGGGTCTTCACACCGGCCGTCGCGGTGAGTGGCGCGGTGGTTTGCAGTATGAGTTGAAGCGCGAGGATGATGAGACCGAAGCCGATCGAGACGCGACCGAGGCGACCGGCCGTGGTGTTGCGGCGGGAGAGAAACAGAATCACGCCGACGAGAATGAGCAGCGGCGACAGCCAGGAGAGATCGAGCGAGAAGATCTGCGCGACCACGCTGGTGCCGACATCCGCCCCAAGCACGACTGCCAGGGCCGGGGCAGTGGCGATCAGACCTTGTCCAACGAAGGAACTCGCAATCAGCGCCGTAGCAGTGGAGCTTTGCAGCAGCGTGGTGACGCCCATGCCGGCCGCCATGGCGCTGACGCGATTGCGCACGCTGCTGGCGAGAACGCGGCGCAGGTTCGCGCCGTAGATGCGCAGCAAACCCGTCCGGACGATGTGGGTGCCCCAGACGAGCAGCGCGACGGCGGCGAGTAAACTGATCAGCGATTTCACGGCGAGGATTGCTCGTTATCGCTGGTTCGGAGGGCTATCTTCATGATTGATTGGAGCATCCGACTTCACTGTTGTCAATGATGCATTGTGACAAGCGACCCATGTTCATTTACCTGCACGGCTTCAACAGCTCGCCGGCCTCGTTCAAGGCGCGGTTGCTCCATGAATACCTGTCGACGCGGGGGCGTGCGTCCGAATTCGCGGCGCCTGAACTCTCGCCTCGGCCTCGCGAAGCGATTGCTACGATCGAGACGCTCTTGCACCATCGGGACCCGACGCGCATCACCTTGATCGGCAGCTCGCTCGGCGGTCACTACGCAACGTGGCTTGCAGAACGCCACGGATCGAGGGCCGTGCTCGTGAACCCGGCGATCCGGCCGCACGATCTGCTTGCGGCGCATCTCGGACCGCAGTCCAACCTCCATACGGGCGCCCGGTACGAACTAACGCAGGTCCATGTCGACGAACTGCGCGAGTTGCACATCGATTCCATCACACGCCCCGAACGCTACCTGCTCATCGTCGCGACGGGCGACGAGGTCCTCGACAGCAACGTCGCACTCGCCAAGTACCGCGATGCGCGGCACATCGTGCATGCGGGGGGCGATCACGGATTCGGCCAGTTTCAGGACTATCTCGACGCGGTCATCGGCTTCGGTGACGCGGGAAGTTTCGAGTAAGCCGGCATCGAATCGAAGGCGGCTTGCGGTGCGTCCGCGCTGGTAGAATCCCGGTCCCTTCAAACGCCGCAGTGGTCCTGCCGCAGGTCTTCCGGTCATGAATGTATTGTTCGAAGAGCAGGGCGATTTCAAACTCGGTACGGTGCTGGCGGACAACGAAGCCTCGTTGCAGGTCGAAACCGCATCCGGCAAGCGCGCGAAGGTGAAGACCTCGAATGTCTTGTTGCGCTTCGACGATGCCGCGCTCGGTGGTTTCATGCCGAAAGCGCAATCGCTCTCCGACGACATGGATCTCGACTTCCTGTGGCAGTGTTGCGGTCAGGACGAGTTCGATTTCCAGGCGCTCGCACGTGACTACTATGGCCATGCGCCTGCCGCTGTCGAAGCCGCAGCGCTGCTGATCAAACTGCACGCGGCGCCGATGTATTTCTATCGTCGCGGCAAGGGCCGGTTCAAGGCGGCTCCGGAGGAATCGCTGCGCGCCGCGCTTGGCGCCGTCGAACGCAAGCAGCGTCAGGCCGAACAGCAGCGGCGCTATTACGAGCAGCTCACCACGGGGGTGCTGCCGCCGGAATTCGAACCGCTGCGCGAGCGCCTGCTCTACAAGCCGGATCGCAACACCATCGAAGTCAAGGCGATGGAGGCGGCCTGCGAAGCGTTGAAACTCACGCCGCCCAAGCTCTTCGATCGTTGCGGTGCGTTGCCCTCGACGTTCGGATACCACCTCGGACGGTTCCTGTTCGAGCACTTTCCCGAAGGCGCAGGGTTTCCCGAGTTGCCGTTGCCCGATCTGCCGGCGGATCTGCCGCAGGCCGAAGCGCCTGCCTACAGCATCGACGATGCGTCCACGACCGAGATCGACGATGCGTTTTCCGTCGTGCCGCGCCCCGACGGCGGCATGCGCGTCGGAATTCACATCGCAGCGCCGGCGCTGGGGATTGCACCCGATACGCCGCTCGACCAGGTGGCACGTCAGCGCCTGTCGACCGTGTACATGCCCGGCGCGAAGATCACGATGCTTCCCGACGCCGCGATCGAACGCTACACCCTGCAGGCGGGGCGGCACGCGCCTGCGCTGTCCTTCTACGCCGACGTCTCGCCGCAGTTCGAAGTCGAGAGCACGCAGTCGCGGGTGGAGTCGGTGTTCATCGCCGAGAATCTGCGCCACGATGGGCTGGATGCTGCATTCAACGACGACGCGGTCGCCGCGGGGCAGGTCGATCATCCTTTCGGCGCTGAACTGCTCGCGCTGCATCGATTCGCCGTACAGCTCGAGATTGGACGAGGCAAGGCGGACACCGGACGCGAAGCGCGCGCCGAGTACGCCTTTCGCGTGGAGAACGATCGTGTGAACATCGTCGAGCGTCAGCGCGGTTCGCCGATCGACAAGGTCGTCTCCGAACTCATGATCCTGGTGAATTCGCGCTGGGGCAAGCTGCTCGACGACGAGAATCTGATGGGGATCTTCCGCTCCCAGCGCGAAGGGCGGGTGAAGCTCGGCACCAGCGCCGCGCCCCACCAGGGGTTGGGGGTCACGCATTACGCCTGGGCAAGTTCGCCGCTGCGCCGGTACGTCGATCTCGTCAATCAGCGCCAGCTGATCGCACTCCTGCTCGGCGAGGAGCCGCCGTATCCACGCAACAGCGAGGCGCTGTTCGGCGCAGTGCGTGCCTTCGAACTCGCGTACGATGCGTATGCCGATTTTCAGCGGCACATGGAGCGCTACTGGTGTCTGCGCTGGATCCTGCAGGAGCAGATCTCGTCGCTCAGGGCGCGAGTCATCCGTGAGAACCTGGTGCGCATGGAGCGGCTGCCCCTCGTTCTTCGAGTGCCTTCGATGCCCGATGTGCCCGGCGGTGCGCGGGTCGACTTGAGCATTGCGCGCATCGACCTGATCGATGTCGAAATCGAATGTGAATTCGTCGCGCGGGTCGACGTCTGAACCGAAGTCGCGCTTCGTTGCGGGAATGCGTCACGCCCGACCTTCAGTTATCACGGCAACCCCCTGTTATCCCAGTATTTTGTATGACGCGGCGAGGGATGTTCCGTACAATCCGCCCATGGCCCATGTCGTCAAACCCGCCGCTTCACCGTTCGGGTCCGCCCCAGGGTGGGATCTGACGTTCGTCGCAATCGGTCGCGATGCCCAGGCGCGTCTGGAACTCGCCCTGGTAGCCTCCCTGATTGCGCACGTGGTGTTCATTCTCGGGTTCAGCGGTATCGGCGTGCCGACGCCGTTCAAGCCCGCCGAACCCGAACTGACGGTCGAACTCGTCAACGCGAGGACCCAGACCGCACCACAGAAGGCCGACATCCTCGCGCAGCACAACCTCGACGGCGGCGGCAACACCGATGCCGATCGCCGTATCAGGACGCCGCTGCCGGTCACGCCTCGCGCACCCGATCCGGACGTCTCGCTCAATATGCGTCGAGCGCCGACGCGCGAGATCGAGCCCCCTCCCGTCATGACGCAGACGCAGGATCCCGCGCCATCGGTGGCCGTGCCGGAGGCTCGTCCGCGCCTCGATCCGCAGCCCGACAGCAACGCGCAGCCCACGGCCTCCGATATCGTGAGCAGCAGCCGGGAGATGATTCAACTGCAGGGGCAGATCAGCCGGCGCATGGAGGATTACAACAAGCGTCCGCGGCGCACCTTCATCGGCGCCCGCGCGAAGGAGTCGCGGTTCGCTCACTACCTCGACGGCTGGCGTTTGAAGATCGAGCGCGTCGGCGAGCTCAACTACCCTACCGCGGCGCGCGGCGTGTACGGCAGCCTGCTCGTGACCGTCGAGATTCGCGTCGACGGCTCGCTCGAGAAAGTCGAGATCAATCGCTCGTCCGGCCACAAGGCACTCGATCAGGCGGCTCTCGATATCGTGCGGTTGGCTGCTCCGTTCGCGGCGTTGCCGCCCGACATTGCGCGCGATACCGATATCCTGAGTGTCACGCGCACCTGGACGTTCACCCGAGCCGACCGATTCCAGGCCGACTGACGCAGGCATGCGCGGCCAAGACGGCGCGATAGCTGCCCGCGACGCACCGGGGGGCGCATTGCCGGTATGTCGGCGGTGCAGGCAAAATAGGCGTTCCATGTCCCCGATACGGCCAGGGAGCGAGGCCGGTCGCGCAGCGGCTTTCATCAACAGACGCCGAGAACAGACACGACAATGTCCGAGCGCTATGCCGTCATCGGCAATCCGGTAAGTCACAGCAAGTCGCCGCAGATCCACGCCGAGTTCGCGCGTCAAACCGGGCAAGACATCGTGTACGTCAGACTGCCGGCGCCGCTGCGCGGGTTTCGCACCGAAGTCGATCGCTTCATCGCCCATGGGGGCAGGGGGCTCAACGTCACAGTGCCGTTCAAGCAGGATGCGCTGGCGGCCTGCAATACCGTGTCCGAGCGCGGCAAGTTCGCGCAGGCGGTCAATACGCTGGTGTTCGAGAACGGCAGGATCCACGGCGAGAACACCGACGGCGCCGGACTGCTCCACGATCTCGAGAAGAACCTCCGGGTCGGACTGCCCGGGCGCCGGGTCCTGGTGCTTGGCGCAGGCGGTGCCGCGCGCGGCATCATGATGCCGCTGATCGCACGCGGAGCAAGGATGGTCGTCGTCGCCAATCGCGATGTGACCAAGGCGCAAGCGTTCGAGGAGCGCTTCGGGCTCTTCGGCAACGTGCGGGCTCGCGGCTACGACGAGTTGAACGGGATGGCGTTCGATTTGATCATCAACGCGACGTCCGCCAGTCTCCAGGGGGCAGTGCCGCCTGTTCCCAATTCGATCTTTGCTCAGGATTGCGTCGTCTACGACATGGTGTACGCCGCGGGCGGGCGCACACCCTTTCTCGACCGGGCCCGCGAGTGCGGCGTCCTGCAGACGAGCGACGGGATGGGGATGCTGGTGGAGCAGGCCGCGGAATCGTTCTTCATCTGGCGGGGTGTGCGGCCCGATACGGCACCGGTGCTGGCGATGCTCAAGCAGTCGGTCGGCTAGACCGTCCGCGTCGGCTCACGCACAGGCGGCTCGATGTTCCGGTTCCTCTGGCGTTCGCTGCTGTTCCTGGTCGGCCTCGGCATCGGGCTGGTCCTTGCGTATCAGCTCTGGATCTTCGGCCACGTCTGGTGGTGGGTGGAACACAATCCCTCGACCACGGCCTTCATGGATGCGAGGCTCGACGTCCTGCGCGAGAAGAATCCGAAAGCCCAGTTGCGGCACACCTGGGTTCCCTATGCGCAAATCTCCAATCACCTGAAGCGCGCGATCATCGCCGCAGAAGACGGCAAGTTCCTCGATCATGAAGGCTTCGACTGGGAAGCCATCCAGAAGGCGCATGAAAAGAACCAGCGTCTGAAGCGTACCGTCATCGGTGGGTCGACGATCTCTCAGCAGTTGGCGAAGAACCTGTTTCTGTCGGGGGAGCGTTCGTTCTGGCGCAAGGGGCAGGAAGCGGTCGTTACCGTCATGATCGAAACCATGATGAGCAAGCGGCGCATTCTGGAGATTTATCTCAACGTGATCGAATGGGGCAATGGTGTCTACGGGGCCGAGGCGGCCTCGCGGCATTATTTCGGCATCTCTGCGGCGCAGCTGGGTCCCGAGCAGGCCGCCCGGCTGGCGGCGATGGTGCCGAGTCCGCGCTTCTACGACCGCAATCGACAGGCGCCCTGGCTCCTGCGCAAGACCGGCATGATCCTCGGGCGCATGAACTCGGCGCAGATTCCATAGGCTCGCGCGGGCGTCGAGCCTGGCCGAGTTCAGAAGTTCAGCCGGCAGCCGATATCCACGGGCATGCGTCTTTGGGCCGATTCGTGGCCCGATCCTTTGACCTGTCCACGAGGCTACGCATGACTCCTCAGGAATTTGCCCGGCTCGAAGACTACGCCGAGGCGATCGTACGCAAACTGCAGCTGCCGCCATGTCCCGACATTCTGGCCGCCATGGGCCGGGAGCTGGCGCGCGAGCATCCCGACGTTCAGCGCATCGCGACTGAAGCCGCGAAAGACGTGTCGAGCTCGGCAACGCTGCTCAAGACCGTCAACTCGGCCTGGTACGGACTTGCCAACAAGGCGCGCTCGGTCCATCAGGCGATCGCGTATCTGGGGCTCGAGCGCACGTCCCTGCTGATGGCCGGCCTGCTGCTCAGGAATGTGTTTCCCTCGACCCGGCGGCAGGCGATGGCCAGTTTCTGGGAGGCGTCGACCCAGCTTTCGCTGACCTTGGCGTTTTACGCCAAGGTTTTGGGGTGCGCCGACCGCGACGAAGTGCATACCTTCGGCCTCTTCCGCGACGCGGGGAGTGCCGTGCTCATCCATCGATTCGAAGACTACGATCCGACGGCGAGTGCTGCTGAGGGGCACTTCGGGCCGAGTCTGACCGAAATCGAACAGGCGCGATTTGGCACTGATCATGCCGTGATCGGTGCCGTACTGGCGCGCGATTGGGGTCTTCCCGAGTCCATGTGCGACGCGATTCTTTGGCATCACGCGGACTTCGTGCTCGACATGGAAACCCGACCGATTGCCGATGCGGCGGTCGAGATGATTGCGCTGGGCGTGCTGGGCGATCGCGCGATCGAGCGGTATCGCGGCGTGGCACAAAACGAAGCATCTGCCCATGTGCTCGACGCTGCGTTGCGAATTCTCTCGCTGGACGCACGCCGGCATGCCGACCAGGAGAACGAAGCACTGGCTCTGCTGGGCGGAATCGCGGGACAACCTCAACCCACGATGCGCCTGACGAGCCTCACGCTGCACTGAAGCCTCTTGATGCTCCCCGACTACGTCGGCCGTGGGTGTGCGGCGTGTCTGCCGAGCCGCCTCAGCGCTTCGGCAGATAGAGGTCGGTGATCGAGCCTTCCGCGATTTCTGCAGCGAAGAACACCGTTTCCGAAAGCGTCGGATGCGGATGGATGGTCAAGCCGAGGTCGCCGGCCTCCGCGCCCATCTCCAGCGCGAGCACGGTTTCGGCAATGAGTTCGCCCGCATTCGGCCCGACGATACCTGCGCCGAGCAGGCGCTTCGTGCCTTTCTCGAACAGCAGTTTGGTGAGCCCTTCCTCGCGCCCCATGGCCAGTGCCCGGCCGCTTGCCGCCCAGGGAAAGACGGCCTTTTCGAACTCGATGCCCTGCGCCTTCGCCTGGGCTTCGCTCAGCCCCATGAAGGCGATTTCCGGATCCGTGTAGGCGACCGAGGGAATGGTGCGCGCATCGAAGAACGCCTTGTGACCGGCGATGACTTCGGCGGCGATCTTGGCTTCGTGCGTGGCCTTGTGGGCGAGCATGGGTTCACCGACGATGTCGCCGATGGCAAAGATGTGGGACACGTTTGTGCGCATCTGCTTGTCGACGTGGATGAAGCCGCGCTCGTCGACCGATACCCCGGCAGCTTCGGCAGCGATGTTGCGGCCGTTCGGGCGGCGTCCGACTGCGAGCAGCACCGCATCGTAGTCCTGCGGCTTCGGTGCGCCTTCCCCTTCGAAGTGCGCGCGCAGACCCTGCCTGGTCGGCTCGAGTTTCGTGACCTTCGTCTTGAGCAGGATCTGCTCGTAGCGCTTGTCGATGCGCTTGCGCAGGGGGCGGATCAAATCCGGATCGGCGCCGGGAACGAGCGAATCCATGAGTTCGACCACACTGACCTTCGTGCCGAGGGCGTCGTAGACCGTCGCCATTTCGAGTCCGATGATGCCGCCGCCGATCACCAGCATGCGCTTCGGGATGCGTGCCAGCGTCAGCGCACCCGTGGAATCGATGAGACGTTCGTCGTCGTACGGGAATCCCGGAATGCGTGCCGATTCCGAGCCGGCGGCAATGATGCAGTGATCGAAGGAGATCGTCTTCGTGCTGCCGGCGTGCTCGACCGCGAGCGTATGCGCAGACGTGAACTTGCCGACGCCGTGCACGACATCGACCTTGCGCTGCTTCGCGAGACCCGACAGGCCTTTGGTCAGGCGCCCGACGACGCCGTCTTTCCAGGCGCGCAGCTTGTCGAGATCGACCTTCGGTTTGCCGAAGCTGATGCCGGCGTGCTCGGCCTCCTGGGCTTCGGTCAGCACTTTGGCGATGTGAAGGAGCGCTTTGGAGGGGATGCACCCGACGTTGAGGCACACACCGCCGAGCACGGGCCAGCGTTCGACGAGCACCACCTTCCTGCCCAGGTCCGCGGCCCGGAACGCGGCCGTATAGCCGCCAGGACCTGCGCCCAGGACGAGCACCTCGGCATGCAGATCGCCTTTCGGCGGCGCGGAAGCGGGAACGCTCGGCGAGGGTTTCGTGTCCGGTGTCGCCGCCGCTGGGGGCGTAGCGGCGGCGGCAGGCGTCGTCGCTGCGGCCGGTTCGTCTTCGCCCGCGACGTCGAGCGTCAGAATGAGCGTGCCTCTGGCGACCTTGTCGCCCATCTTGACGCGCACCTCTTTCACCGTGCCTGCGACGGGGGCGGGCACCTCCATCGTGGCCTTCTCGGATTCGAGGGCGATCAGCGAATCGTCCTTGGCGATGACGTCGCCGGGACGGACCATGACTTCGATCACGGGGACATTGTCGAAGTCCCCGATGTCGGGCACTTCGACGTCGATGATTCTGCTCATGGGCTCCTCGTCGTCAGGTGCGGATGTGACCGTCGCCCAGCACCACGTACTTGAGCGAGGTAAGTCCTTCCAGGCCGACCGGTCCGCGTGCGTGCAGCTTGTCGGTCGAGATGCCGATCTCTGCGCCGAGACCGTATTCGAAGCCGTCGGCAAAACGGGTCGACGCGTTCACCATGACCGAACTGGAGTCGACTTCTCGAAGAAAGCGCCGTGCCCGGGTGATGTCTTCGGTGACGATCGCGTCGGTGTGCTGCGAGCCGTAGGCCGCGATGTGGTCGATGGCCTGATCGATGTCGGCCACGATGCGAACGGCGAGAATCGGCGCGAGATACTCTGCGGACCAATCGTCGTCCGTCGCTTCGTTCATTTGAGGGACGAGTCTGCGCGAAGCTTCGTCCCCCCGCAGTTCGACGCCCTTGTCCAGATAGATCTGTGCGAGCCGGGGCAGAAGCTCCGCTGCGATCCCCTGATGTACGAGCAGGGTCTCCATCGTGTTGCACGTGCCGTAGCGCTGGGTCTTGGCGTTGTCTGCGACGCGGATGGCCTTGTCGACATCGGCCCGATCGTCGATGTAGACGTGGCAGACCCCGTGCAGATGCTTGATCATCGGAATGCGCGATTCGCGCATGAGGCGTTCGATGAGCCCCTTGCCGCCGCGCGGTACGATGACGTCCACATACTCCTGCAGCGTGATCAGTTCGCCGACGGCCGCCCGGTCGGCGACTTCGAGCACCTGCACGGCGTGCTCGGGCAGCCCCGCTTCCTTCAACCCCTGATGGACGCACGCGGCAATGGCCTGATTCGAGTGGATCGCCTCCGAGCCGCCGCGAAGGATCGATGCATTACCCGACTTCAGGCACAGCGCGGCGGCATCGGCGGTCACGTTGGGGCGCGACTCGTAGATGATCCCGATCACGCCGAGCGGAACGCGCATGCGGCCGACCTGAATCCCGGAGGGACGGAACTTGAGGTCGCCGATCTCGCCGACCGGATCCGGCAGCGCGGCGATCTGCTCCACGCCCTGCGCCATGGTCTCGATGACCCTGGGCGTGAGCGTGAGCCGATCGATGGCGGCGGGATCGAGTTTGCGTGCCCTGGCGGACTTCACGTCTTTCGTATTGGCAGCGGCGAGCTCCTCCGTGTTGTCGCGGATCGCTGCGGCAATCGCACGCAGCGCATCGTTCTTGGCGGCTGTGTCGGCGCGGGCGATGAGGCGCGAGGCGGAGCGCGCCTGGCGGCCGACCGTGACCATGTAGCTCTGAATATCCATGATGGTGGGCATTCTACACTGCACCTGCAGCCTTCGATCGTGCGCCGGCAGGGGGGCGCGGGCGCATCAGCGAGAGGCCGAGATCGCGCAATGCGTCCCACGGGTCACCCCGGCCCAGGCCTTTGATCAGCCGATCGATCGCAGCGCAGCGCAGGAGTGCGCCACGCAGTTCGGCGGCCGACCAGCGCGAGGCCACGCGCTCCATGATGCTGCGCCGCGGGCCGAAGATCTTCGCTTCCTTCAGCGCCGCGGCAATGGGCATGCCGCGATCGAGCGCACGACCGAGCGAATAGGCACTGCGCAGATCGTTGGTCATGCCCCAGAGCACGAGCGGCAGACCGACGCCTTCGGCCTGCAGGTGATCCATGATGTGCACGAAGTGCGCGCCATCGCCGGCGAGCAGCGCGGCCGAAGCATCGTCGATGTCGAAGCGCGCGACGTCGAGCACGGCTTTGCGAACCGCAGTCGGATCGAGTTTGCCGGGCGCAAACAAGAGCGACAGCTTCTGCACCTCCTGCCAGGCGGCGAGCAGATTGCCTTCGACGCGATCGGCGATGAACTGCAGTGTCGGGTCGTCGGTGCTTTGTCCGTTCAGTGCGAGGCGTGCGGCGACCCACTGAGGCAACCGTGCGCGTTCCACCGCGCGTGCCTCCACGAGCGTGCCGGACTGCTCCAGCGCATGAAACCATTCTGCTTGCACGGCCCGCCAGTCCATTGCGGGCAGGTGAACGACCGTCACGGTATCGGGCGGGAGACTACGACAGTAGGCAATGATCGCTGCGGCACCGCTCACGCCGGGCTTGCCGTTCGGGATACGCAACTCGATGAGCCGGCGCTCCGCGAACAGCGACAGGCTCGCCCCCGCCGCATTGAGGCTCCCCCATTCGAAGCCGCTCTCCACCACGAGCAGCGTGCGTTCGGTGTAGCCTTCCTCGCGCGCCGCTGCCCGCAG
>JBIKKL010000344.1:0-5491 GCA_044360365.1 Burkholderiales bacterium
ATGGGCATCATGAATGTTTGCGCTGTCATGTGCGGCCAAATAGCCACCACGCAGGCCTGGCGTGAAGTACTCGGCGTCACGCAGGTTCAAGTTCAGCGCCGAAGTCTGTACAGAGGTCTCTCGTCGAGCGACCAAGTGGGGTACTGCCAGGACGGTCGCATCTTGACTGAATCCGGGGTTGTCCAAATTGGTGGGCTGCCATGCGAGCGCGTCGGCCACATATTGCTGATACGAATGCGGGGTGTATTCGTATGACCACGTCGCGTTGACTGGACATGGGATGCTGTGTTGCAGGCGTTAGATACCCGAATCTGCGAATCCGTCGCGATTCAGCGCCAGGGATCCCGCGACCTTTTCGGAAGCGGGATCCGACCCGTCTAGAGTGCGGCGTCCTTGAGCTTCTTGAGGGCGCGGACCTTGACCTTGACGGTCGCTGGCTTCGCCGCGAACACGCGCTCTTGCTTCGTGAAGGGGTCGATGCCCTTGCGCTTGGGCTTCGCGGGAACCTTCACTGCGTTCAGTTTGAGCAGACCGGGTAACACAAAGGCGCCGATGCCCTTCTTGTTCATCGAACCGAGTACGGTTGCTTCCAGAGCGGCTAGCACAGCCTTGACGGACTTTGCCTCAACATCGGCCTGTTCGGCGATGTGCTGAACCAGTGCCGTCTTCGAGAGGGCCGCTTTGACCGGCTTGATCGTCCCGGTGGACTTGACGTTGCCTTTTTTCTTCGCAGTTGCCATTTGATGCATCCTGTTGTGGTGGTACGGAATCGCCCGAAAGTCCTGGATTCATGGGCGCATGCGATTTTACCGGGGAGAGCGCCACATATGGAGAGTGTGCTGGTACTCGTTGAGAACTGCGAGGTCCATCAACGCAGGACGCAGCATCGGGACGCGCAGTGGTCGCGGACCAACGGGCGTCTCCACGTGATCGGCCGGACGAAGCCGATTGTTGCGGTCCGCACAGCCGGCCTAAGGCAGATTCGCCACGGACACCCTACGGCATCCGTACTACAACCTTACCCACGAACTGATCCTGATCGACGTAGGCCTTCGCCGCGGGCAGATCGTCGAAATCAAATACGCGGTCGACTACTGGCGCAATGGTTCCCGAGGCGAGCGCCGGGTACACATCCCGCATGAAGCCCGCCATCGATGCCGCGCGCTGTGCAGGAGTGAGCGGGGTGTTCGAGATGCCGCAGATCTGCAGGCGCCTGCCGTGCACGGCTTCCAGATCGAAATCGGCATGCATCTGTCCATCGACATACCCGACGATGATCACTCGGCCGAAATCAGCGGCGGCCTGTACGCATGCGGGGAACGCACTGCCGCCCACGAGATTGACGGCGACATTCACGCCTTTGCCGCCGGTGGCCTGCATAGCAGCATCGATGAACACGCCGCCGCGTCCCTCCACGGCGACGTCCAATCCCAGGGCTTTGAGTGCCGCGAGCTTCCTTGCCGAGCCCGATACGCCAATCACATGCGCGCCCAGTGATTTCGCGATTTGCAGTGCGGCTACGCCCACACCCGAGGCCACGCCGCACAGCAACACCCAATCTCCGGCACGCGCGCGGCCAAACTCGACCACGGCTTCCCAAGCGGTAATGTAGGCGGCGGGTAACGCTGCGGCTTGCTCGAACGACAGGCGGTCCGGTATCGGCGCGGCCAGAGGCGGATCGACCACGGCGTACTCCGCAAAGCACCCGTGCGCCCGGAACAGCACGCGATCGCCCGGTCGAAAGTCGTTCACCGCGGCCCCCACGGAAACGACTTCGCCCGATCCGTCGATGCCCGCAGGGCGCCCGTCAGCGGCGCTGTGCCGCTTGATGCGCGCAAGCATGTCGCCTCGATTGAGCGAGCTAGCGCGCATTCGGACCAGCATCTGCGCGGCTGTGGGTTGCGGCTGCGGTACGTCGCGCAGTATCAGTTCTGTGGTGGTTCCGGTGTTCTTGATCCAGTAGGCACGCATCGTGTCACCTCGATTCTGATTTGCATACTTCGGCGGTTGCGAAAAAATCCACTGCAATGCGATTGAACGTCTCGGGCTCTGTGCGAGAGAGCGCATGACCGCCGCGCGGTTCCCAGCGGCTGCGTGCGCCCGGGATGAGGCGGGCGTACTCCTCGGAGAAGTAGCGTGGTGTGAGGATGTCGTCGTCGGCACAAAGCACAAGCGTCGGGATCCGGATGGCGCTCAGTTCAGTGCGCCGATCGAATGCGAGAATCGCCGCCAAGCGGCTCGCTTGCACTACCGCGGGTCCGAGCGCGCTCGCTCCCTGCGTTTCCATGGATGCAAGCGATGTCTCGTTCGCGTTGACCCAGTAGGGTGGATAGAGCAGCAGCGTCGTGTACTGCGCATATGCGTCGGGGCCGAGTTCGGACAACAGGCGCTCACGCAGCGCGAACACGCGGCGTCGGTAGGCGTCCCCGTGGGTTGTGCTGGCGTAGAGCAGCAGCGAGCGTAGCCGACCCGGGTGATCGAGCGCGGTGGCGACACCTATCGCTCCGCCGGTCGAGTGCCCGAGGTAGTGTGCAGTATCGACCCGTGCGTCGTCGAGGATGGCGGCAAGGTCGGAGGCCATCTGCTCGATCGAGGCGACGGGAACGTGCGAAGAGCGCCCCGTCCCCCGCTGGTCGAATGTGATGACTGTAAAGCGCGCGGCCAATTCGTGCAGGTTCGGTGCCCACCAACTCGACGATCCGCCAAGTCCAGCCCCGAGCACGAGCACAGGCCCGGAACCGGTTTGCTCCCAGTAGAGATCTGCGCCATCGTGTCTGGCGATCGGCATGACCGTCTGTTCGGATGAAAATGGCATCGAGGTTAGCATTCTTGTCACGCAGTGTGTGCAGGATCGGCGGACCTGGCAGCCTGTCGGACTGGAGACAACTGTGCAGAGGCCGACAGTCCATAAAGCGGGCATCATTCGTCGCGTCGGCCTGCGGCGCGAGTGGCCGCTCGACGACCGACCGGAGGTGGACGGGCTCGCAGGCGTGTCGGGATTGACGCATTGGCGCAGCCGCGGATACATTGGATCGGATCGATGAACAATCCTGCGAATCCCCGCAACGTCGTTGGCCATTGCCACTGGAGGAAAGACATGTTCGAACGTCACTTTGTGGGGATCGCTGCGGCGATCACGCTTGCGGGGTCAGCCGGTATGGCGGCGGCGTATCCGGATCGGCCGATTCGATTGGTGGTCCCGTTCCCGCCGGGCGGTACGACGGACGTCGTCGCACGCGTGATCGCGCCGAAGGTCGGCGAGATGCTCAAGGGAAATCTCATCGTCGACAACCGTGGTGGGGCGGGTGGCAGCATCGCGACCGAGTTGGTGGCGAAGGCGCGTGCCGACGGCCATACCCTGTTGATGGCTACCAATTCACATACCGTCAATCCGTCGATCTACAAGAACCTCACGTTCGACACGGCAAAGGACCTCGCGCCAGTCGCACTCGTAGCGGATACGGCCGCGTTGTTCGCCGCGCACCCCTCTGTAGCTGCCAACAACCTGGGAGAGTTCGTCGCACTCGCGCGCAAGAGCAATCCGCCCCTGCGATACGGCAGTGCCGGTGCCGGGACGTTTCCGCATCTGGCGACGGAACTGTTCATGGAAATGGCCAAGATCAAGATGGTCCACATTCCATACAAGGGGGCTGCCCCGGCATTGACCGATCTGTTGGGCGGCCAATACCAGGTGAAGATCGAAGGCGCTGTCACGGGCGTGGCGCACGTGAAAGCGGGGCGACTCAAGGCTTACGGTGTAACCAGCAAGGAGCGTCTGCCGCAGCTCCCGGACGTACCGACGATTGCGGAGCAAGGCTATCCCGACTACGAAAGTACCTTCTGGATGGCGATCCTGGCCCCTGCGGGAACGCCTCGCGAGGTGCTGGCGGCGCTCGAGCGTGCATTCACGGTGGCCGCACGGAGCAAGGAGATCGGCGACAAGTTCGAGGCATTGAGTACGCGCGTGCTCGCGAGGCCGGCTTCGGACCTCGATCAGATGATCAAGCGTGAACTGGCCACTTGGCCAGCGATCGTACAACGCACCAGTGCAAGCGCGAACTAGCCCTGCGGAGCATCGCCTCATGAATGCGCCGAGAGTGCGTGCAATGGGAACAACAGCGTGACGAAGAGCGTGTTGTTCAGTGCGGTCGGCGCGAAACTCACGCGTTATGAAGTCGACGCCGAGCGGGCAACGGTTGAGGAGCGCGACGCCATCGTGCTGCCGGCTGGCCTGCAGTATGCCTGGCCGTCGCCGTCGAGTAGGTTCTTGTACGCGGCGTGCAGCGACGGTCGGCCCGGCAGACCTGGGCATGAGCACTGTGTCGTGGCGTTGCGTATGGAGTGCGAAGGCGACTTGGCGATTCACGGCGCCCCGATTGCATTGCCAGCGCGTCCGGTGCATATCAGCACCGATCGGGATGGCAGGCACGTCTTGATCGTCTTCCCACTGCCGAGCGGACTGAGCGTTCGCCGTATCAATGACGACGGCTCGATTGGGGACGAGATCGCGCAGCACGCCATCCCGCGACTCGGCAAGACCGCACATCAGATTTTGGCGAATCCGGGCGGAGACCGGATCGTACTTTCGGTAAGGGGCGACGACGCCACGTCGAGCAGCGCGGAGTTTCCCGGCGCTGTGCTGATCTTCGCGTATCGAGATGGGCAACTCGCACCGCTGCAGGAGATCGCTCCGAATGGCGGCTATGAGTTCGGACCGCGGCATGTCGCCTTTCATCCATCGCGGCCCTGGTTCTACCTGTCGCTGGAGCGCCAGAACGAGATTGCGTTCTTCGACATGGCGCATGGCGCTGTTGAAGGGCCGAAATTCCGGCGCACTACGCTGGCGAATCCAGCGCTGGTCAGGCCGCGTCAACTCGCCGGCGCGATTCATGTTCACCCGGAGGGGCGGTTCGTTTACGTGGCCAACCGTGCCGACGGCAAGGCCCGCATGGATGGCATCGACGTCTTCGCCGGCGGCGAAAACTCCATCGGCGTGTTCGGGATCGATCAACGCACCGGCGAGCCGTCGCTGATACAGAGCGTGGATACCCGTGGCATGTACCCCCGCACGTTTCACATCGATCCCGGCGGTCGACTATTGATCGTGGGAAACATGGTGGCTTATAACGAACGGGACGGCAACGCTGTTCGTTCAGTCCCCGCAGGGCATTCGGTGTTTCGGATCGCACCCGATGGACAGCTCGCGTTCGTCCGCAACTACCCGGTCGAGGTCGGGGACGAACTCTTGTTCTGGATCGGCATCGTCGGAACGACCCGTGCCGGGTAGTTGAATCCTGCGCAGAGGCCGAGGTTTGCTTCGCCTCTGGTATTTGCTTCAATGGTTTTGCCGCTGAGGTACCATTGACGCCATTCGGAAATCGCGCAACGAAGCTTAGACTGAGGACACTGGAAAGCAATGGCGGGCTGGGACGATTTTCTCACTGAACAGGACAAGCAGCATCTCGCAGTCTGGGGCAAGCGCGCGCCCGAT
>JBIKKL010000346.1:0-5486 GCA_044360365.1 Burkholderiales bacterium
CGGACCTTGTGGAATACCGTATGGATGGTGCCGTCGTACACGAGATCGAGTGCCCAGGTAGCGCCCACGACCGGGGCGCCTGCCAGTTCGACCAGCGAGACGCTCGCCGTTCCTGCGAGCCCGGTCTGGTCGGCATCGACCACGAAGAGGTTCGCAGCCGTGAAGCGGTAGCCGGCGCGATTCGTGACGAACAGCGTCGCCCCGTCGCTCGTTGCGGTGTAGTCCGCCGGCGCCTGGGCGTTGATCAGGCGGACGAGCGCCGCTGCCACGACTTCAGCCGATTCGGCGCCGTCGCCCGACGCCTTCACCGCGTAGCTCACGATGCTCGACAAGCCGTCGCCCACCAGGGTGACGCTGTACACATGGCCCACCGTCATCTGCGCCGGCAACGTTGCCATGCGGGCATACGGCTCGGTCGCGAGCACGCTCGCGGGCACCGACGCTGAGGTCGTGGTCGACGTGGCCACCGCACCGAAGTCGGCCGTGCGATTGACGACGACGATCGTGGTGCCTTCGACCGTCGCGGCGTAGGCCGGATCGGCGTCGGCGTTGATCGCAGCAGCAATCTTCGCCGCCACGACTTCGATGCCTTCGACCGTGTATGCATACGTCACACCGTCGATCGTGAGCTTCCAGGTCTCGCCGATCTGCGCCGTGCCGGTCAGCGTCATCCGCGCTACCGCAGCCGAGGGGGTCGTCTTCGTGACCGATCCGACGCTGCTCGCGGCGCCGTTGGCGCGGCTCACGACGGCGTTGCTCGCGTAATTGGGCTGCGCCAGGTTCTCGACGACCACCGCATTGCCCTGGACGCGCGCCGCGAAGTTCGTGCTCGCCGCATTGATCTTCGCTGCGAGGCCCGCCGCCACTTCCGCCAGTTCCACCGTGGCCTGCGCGGTGTACGCGTGGGTCGTCGTGACGAGGCCCGCGCCGGCATCGAACGTGAGCGCAACCGTCCAGCTGTCCCCCGTTGCCGGCGTGCCGGCGAGTTCGATGCTCTTCGCGTGGACGATGACCGGATCGGGCGTCACGGCCGTCGCCGCAGGCGCCACCTCGAACCTCGTATCGACCGTGTTGCCGGCGGTGTTGACGACGATCAGTGCCACGCCCGAGGTGCGGGCCGCGAGGGAATCGCTGGTGTCGGCATTCACCTTGTCGGCAAATATGCGAACGATGTCCTCGACCGTCTGACCGCTCAATACGAGATGACTGAAGCGCTTCTCGACCCCGACGATGTCGAAGACCACGCTCCAGGTCTGCCCCGCCGTCGGGGTCTGACTGAAGACGAGGGTGCTCGTGGCCTCGCTCGGCCATGGCGCGTCGAACGTCACGTCGTAGCCGGATACCAACGGCAGGAACTTGCTCGAGATCCGGTCCGCGAGGTTGAAGGTGAGATCGCTGATCTGCGTGCGCCCCGTCGCCACCGCGTTCGCCGCCTTGACGGTGTAGGACACGGTCTGCATCGACTCGCCGACACGGGTCAGCGCGAGCACCCAGGCCTCGCCCGCAGTCGCCTGCAGCACTTCGAACGCCGCCACCGTCCAGTTGACCGAGAAGATCTTCGTGAAGTCCTGATCCAGCGTACCGCTGACGGACACGCGGCCGTTGCTGCCGATGGTGCCGTCCTGCACGTAGTTCGCGCGGTTGTTCGCATCGGACGGCGTGCCGATGCGGAAGGCCAGGCGCTTGTCGGCATCGACCGAGTCGACGACCCAGACGCGCACCTTCGCATTGCCCAGAATGTCGACCTGCGCATCGACGTGCACCACGTAACTACGCGTGACGCCGTTGTCGAGGTACGTGCCGGTCCTGCCGTCCAGCCCGCCGAGAAGGGCATCGCCTGCCCAGTACCCGACCACCTTCGACAGCGCCCGGGCATCCGCCGCGACGACGTAGGAACTGACCGGATCCGCCGAAGTGGCGCCGACGATCTCCAGTGCGAGGTTCCAGGTCTCTGCCGTGTTGGCGCTGCCGCCGAGGCTCACGATGGCCTCGTACCAGCCGAGACTCGTATTCAGCAGGCCGACCGCGCTCTGCTCCGGCGTGCCGCTGAAAATGATGTCGGCCGTGGTCGGCGCCTGACCGCCGATGGTCAGGCCGATGTCGAACGGGGTGTCGCCGCCGATCGAAAGGATCTCCTGCGAGACCGACTTCACATCGAGGTAGCGCTTGAGCGCCGGCCCGTCGAGCCAGGTGAACTCGAACGGGAACTGGTTCATGCGCGGATCGAAGCCGGGCCGCTCGCCGGTGATCGCATTGAAGTGCGAGGCTTCGCGATCCGTCATGACCGCGTTGCCGTCGTTGTCGACGACGATCGCGTTGCCCTCGTTGTCGACTTCGAATTCGCCGACGGTGCCGTCCGCCTGCGGATCGTTCGTCTCCTCGGGCAAGCGGAACGGATCGTTCAGGAAGCGCTCTTCGCCTGCGAGCGGTCCGCCGACGATGCCGAGCGGGCCGCGGATGCCGACGACGCGATCCTCGAACGCCGGGAACACGACCGCGTCGCCGCCATCGACCACCGTATCGTCGATGGCCATGACGAAGACCTTCTGCGCGCTCGACCAGTTGCCGGGCGTGAACGCCAGTTGCTGGATCACTTTGGCCGTCCCGCCGGCCACGTTGAGCGCTGCGCCGTCCAGCCGACCGACGACGACCTGCGCGTCGATGTCCTGCTGCGTCTGGTCGACGGTGGCATTGCTGATCGTGATGACCCGGCCGCGGACGAGAACATCGTAGAGGGGCTGGCCACCGTTGAGCAGCGCAGCAACCTTCAGCCCCAGATCGGCGGCCACGTCGGAGAGCGTATCGCCGAAGGTGGTCGGATCGGACGTGAGGATCGCGAAGGGTACGTCCGGATCGACGTTGACATCGAAAAGCTTCAGCTGCCAGATCTCGCCCGCTGTCACGTTGCCCTTCAACTCGATGGCCACCGAGCCGAACCTGGACGTCGTCGCATCGATGCGATCGCGCGTGATCTCCACGACGCCGCTGCCGTCGGCGGCCTTGCGCACGCCCGCATCGGTGTCCACGCTGACCGTGACCGCGGCGTAGAACGCGTTGCCGCCGGCGTGCCGAACGGAGATCTGCGGTGTCTCGCGGCCCACGCTGACAGGGTTGCCGCCACCAAGTGCGAGTGTCGCGGTCATCCGCGAGATTGCGCCCGACTTCAGGATCAGCAGCTGCGTTCCGTCGACATCCACGAGGAAGCCGCGAGCACGCAAATTCGTTGCGAGCGCAGCAGCAGCCGTTGCGAGATCGTCGCTGGCCACGGGGGCGTACGGATCGATTGCCGTGGTGACGCCGTCGACGGTGATCGAAAGGTTCCAGGGCGTGCCCTGCGCCGGCGTGTCCATGCCGGCCAGATCGAGCGTCATGCCCGGGATGTGGGACGCGATGAAATCGGCGTCGTCGTCGATATCGTTCGCGAGCCGCTCGGCCACCGCCGTAAGCGTTTCATTGACGGACCCGACCGCGCGCACGAACGCCGCGGTACCCGTCAGCTTCATCGCGTCGAATTCGGCCTGCGAGTATGTACCGTTCTTCAGGCGCTCGATCACCGCATCGATCGCTGCATCGACGCCGAGCGTCGTCGCAGTCGACGTGAGCGTGACGATCCAGTGGCTGCCCAGGTTCGCCGTGCCGTCCAGCTGGATGAGCGCGCGATCCGTCCCAACGCGCACCTGATCGGCCAGGTTCTCGCCGAACGCGGCGTCCGGGTTGAACGCCTCGTCCGCGTTGTACGTGCGCGTGAGGGTGGGCGTGACGTTGACGATCACGGTGCTGGTCGGTTGTTTGGTCAGCACCACGGACCAGGAATCCGTGATGAGCGGTCCCTTGCTCAGTTCGTCGTTGTACGAGTCGGGATCCGGCGTGTCGGTCGTATCGTCGTCGACCAGCGTCCCCGATTGCTCGGACAGGCGGTCGGTGATGTCGTATCGGCTGTCGAAGCTCGGTGCATCGCCCCATTCATTGAATCGGGCCGACGACAGCATGTACGCCTTCGATTCGGCGTCATAGGCGACGATCTGCGCCTGCTGACCCGCACCGTCCTCGGTTGCGATCGTGAGGAACTTGTTCGTCAGGTCGAGTCCGCGCTCGTTGAACTTGTGGCCCGGCAGCGAGATGATCAGTTCGTACTTGAGTCCACTCCAAACCCCGGGTGCAAAGTACTGCGGCAGCACGCGATCGTACGTGACGACGGACGAGACCTTCACGACATAGGTCACGTTGCCGAGCGGATTCGGCACGGGCAGATCGAGCTCCAGGAACGGATCGAACAGGCTGGCGCTGCCTGCATCCACGATGCCGCCCGCACCCGGCGTATACGTGGAGCGCACCGGATTGCCGTTGATCAGCACCTGCTCGTAGGTCGCGTTCTGGCCGGTGCCGACCTTGCGATACAGTTCCAGCACCGGGCTGATCGTGTAGCCCACGGGCTCGATGATCGGGAACTGGAAGAACAGGAAGTTGATGTAGCCGGTGACGAGGTAATCGGTACCGCGGACCAGCGAAGTGTGGTCGATGTCGAAGACCGCACGCACGGCGCCGCCCTCCTGGGCTTCGAACGTGAATGCATCTTTGCCCTCCTGAGGACGCGGCCCGGTCGCAGTAACGGCCTGGTCGGTAATGCGAATCGCCGTAAGCGACCCGTTGCCTGCAGCAACGACATCGGCCTTGAAGAGCGCACTGGCGTCGATCACCGCGGCGATTCCGGCAGCGACGGTCAGCGTATTGCGTTCACCCAGATTGGGTCCGCTCTTCAAGTCGCCCGGCACGGCGTAGATGTAGTCGACGCCGTTCAACGTCACCGTGTACTTCGTGCCGCCGACGACGACGCCTGCGGGCACTTCGAAGGTGAGATCCGTATAGTGCGTGCCGCCGTCCCAGGCCACGGTGGTCTGCGCCGACGGACGCACCCACTCGACATTGCCCAGATTCGGCTTGACGCCATCCAGACGCGTGACGGCGATCGTGCCTGCGTTCGTGTCGGCGGTCGCATCGTAGGTCTGGGTCGGCGTCGCATCGACCCCTTCGATCTTCGCCGCAAGGAAGGCCAGCACGCTGCCCGCATAGGTGGTGACATCGGCCGACAAGACATTGAACGACCGCGGCGTGCCGCCGATCGAAACCTGCCACGTATCGCCGGCGCGCAGCGGCTCCGAGTAGTTCGCGAGATCGAACGCGAGGATCGTGCTCGACGTCGGACGCACGGTGCCCGAGACGCTTGCCTCCGCGTCGACCGGCGGTGTGGCGATCGTAAGCGAAGCGGTGAACGCCGCTGCATTGACGATGATGAGCTGCGTGCCGTGGACGTAGGCGTCGAACCCTGTGACGGCATCGACGGCGTCACGCAGATCCTCACGTATCTCACCGATGGTGGGATTGGTGCCGCTAGTCCCCGCAATCAGCGGCACGTCCACGAACGGATCGCTGCCTGCGGCCACCGTAGACAGATCGATCGTCCACGTCTCGTCTTCCGAGACGGACCC
>JBIKKL010000347.1:0-5484 GCA_044360365.1 Burkholderiales bacterium
CGGAAGATCCGCCGAAAGAGTTGGTGCCAGCGCACAATGGTCAATTGCCGGACGTTTGCTACTGAATCGCGTCCATCACACAGTCTTGTGAATGAACGGCGCCAAACGCACACACGTCGCGTGATCGACCCGCCGAATTTGACTCCTCCGCTCCGTTTACCGCGCTTGCTGCCGGCGCAGAACCAGATTCTGCGCTCTGATCGAAGACGACAAGCGCGTATACAGATTGCCGTACCACACCGCGTCGGCAAGCAAACCAGTCATCGCGGGCGCTGCTGGCCCCACGTGCGCATCATGCCAGATTCAGCCGCCGACCGAAGGCGTTACCTCAGCACAACCCCATGTTGTCCATTTTTCCGAGCCACAGGGACAGCCTTGTAGGCTGCCCCCTTTTGCCACAACATGCTTCAGACCGCTGCTACGGCTGCCTTGTGCTGAGTGAGCGGTGCGGCCGGTCTTTCGATCCCGTACAGCCGCGCGCAGTTGTCCCACAGAATTTTACGGCGCTGTTCGTCGTCGAGCGGCAAGCCGAGGAATTGCTCGATCGCCTGCGGAAACGCGCCATCGGAGTGCGGATAGTCGCTCGATACCACGAAATAGTCGGCGCCCATCTTGTTCACTACGTCGACGGCCGGCTCTTCGTCGACGTCCAGCGCGATGTAGCACTGACGCTTGAAGTATTCGCTCGGAGTGGCCTTCAACTGATACTCGCAGCCTTCGCCGTACTTGTCCCAATGATCGTCGAGCCGCCAGAGCCACCAGTGCAGCCAGCCCGCTGTGCCTTCCAGGAACGCACAACGCAGTTTCGGGTGGCGATCGAGCACGCCGCCGGTCGTCATGCTGGCGACCGCGCCCATGAGTTCGGTGGGATTTCGGATTGCGTGGGCAATCGGATGGAAATTGCGATGGCCGACGTAGCGCCGGCCCATGTCGTCTCGCAGCGAACTGTTGCCGGTGGGATGGAATCCGATCGGCACGTCGAGTCGCTCCAGTTCGCTCCATAGCGGCTCGCACGCGTCGTCGTGCAGATGCTGGCCGTTGATCGGATTCGGTGACCCGATGACTGCCACAGCACCCATTTCCGTCACGCAGCGACGTGCCTCTTCGACGGCCATGCTTACGTCGTGCAGGGAGATTTGTGCGGCAAACTTCAGTCGCTGCGGGTCCTTCTTGCAGTAGTCGTACGCCCAGTTGTTGTAGGCGCGTGCCAGGGCTGCCGCGTAGTCTGGAGCGAGGTCGTCGTGACAAAGTATCTGCCGTCCGCGGGTGCCGTACATCACGGCGACATCGATGCCCTCGATGTCCATCGCGGTCAATGTCGACGCAGCATCGAACCCTTGAGCGCGGGCCACATTGAAGTGGGGATGCCTGGCGCGCGAACGACGCTTCAGTTCGCGACTCGACGCGGCGGCGCCTTGGGATTTGGCGAACGCCGGAATCGCGAGGCCTTGCACTTCCATGCCCTTGATGGAATCGGCATGGCCCTTGTCCTTTTCGTCCTGGGAGAGCGGCTTGTGTTCCGAGCCGAAGAATTTCGGCGGATTGGCCCGGTGCGGGCCTTCGAGATAGCGCTCCCACAGATCGCCGGGTTCCATCATGTGAAGATCACTGTCGATAATCAAGTAACCGTCTCGTGCCATGCTCGTCTCCTTCGAGGTGGATAAGGTGCTGGCGAATTGCGGAGGGACGCGTTTGAGGCTACGCCCAACGTATGGATGCTGCGGGGCGGCCGCATGCTGCAAGTGACTACGACAATTGCGACCGGAAAATCTTGCGCTTCCTGGTCGGGCATGGTCAAGTCGAATCAGCATAAGGTCGCAATGTGGAACGGCGCCCTTGGCGTGATCCCGAATGCGGCGATAGGGACGTCGACACCATGGTTTCGAAAGTCGCGGTAGAACAGTGCGCTCTCCGACGGACGAATTCGGTTGGCGTCATTCCACTTTGAGTCCGGCCATCTTGATGATAAGCGCATGCTTGTCGATTTCTTCGCGAATGAAAGCAGCGAACTCGCTTGGCGTCATCGGATCTGGCTCGAATCCCATTTCCATGAGGCGCTTCGTAAAGCTGGGGTTGTTCATTGCATTGCCGATCTCTTGACTGAGCTTGTCGACGATCGACTTAGGCGTGCCCTTCGGCGCGAGCAAGCCGTTCCAGGAGCGCATCGAGAAGCCGGACAGGCCGGACTCCGCGAGCGTCGGCAACTCGGGCATCGAGCGAGTGCGTTTCGGCGTCGACACCGCGATCGGCACGATCTTGCCCGTCTTGTACATGGCGTACGACGTGGAGAACGTCGCAAACATGAGGGGAATTTGTCCCGAGACGAGATCGATCATCGCCGGACCGGCGCCCTTGTAACCCACGTGCACGAGCTTCGTGTTCGCCATGTGATTGAATAGCTCGCCCGTAAGGTGAGCGCCTGACCCGACGCCCGGCGAGCCGAAATTCAATTTCCCGGGGTTCGCCCGCGCGTACGCAAGGAAGTCGCGTACGCTGCGGGCCGGCACGCCGGGATGGAGGAACAGAAAGTAGGCCTGGGATGCAAACAGGGAGATGGGATCGAAGCTGCGTACCGGGTCGTACGGCAGTTTGGCACGCAAGTTCGGATTCGTGGCCAGGGTGGTGATGGTGCCGAGGAGAAGCGAGTAGCCGTCAGGGACGGCTTTGGCAGCGATGCCGGCACCTATCGTAGTCGAGGCGCCGCCGCGGTTGTCGACGATGAACTGCTGTCCCAATTGTTCGCCGAGTCGCCCCGCGACGGCACGCCCCATCACATCCGATCCTCCGCCGGGCGGGTAGGGAACGATCATCCGCACAGGCTTGTTGGGATAGGCCGATGCGTCGGTATCCGCGGCATCCGCTTTCGATATGGCAAGAAGCGCGACGACGGCAAAGGCGCAGCACATTGCACACTGCGGGCGCGGCTGCCGTTCGATGGGCGTGCGAACCTTCATGGAGCCTCCTCCGGCTAGCCAAGCCAATGGCTTGCGAGGGCCATTGTTCGGCAACTGCCGTCACGACGTCAAGAACCACCGTTGACGAAGTGCTTTCACAGGGACAAAGAAGTCGCACGCATTGATGGGCCTTGCGTAGTTCATCAGCAATGACGACCACCGCTGGCCTACTCACCCGCGAAGACGACGAGCGAAAAAACAACATGCCGAACCGCACGATGTCGCCTAGAAGCCCGATGATCGCTCGCACCACCGGTCACAGGCACGCACCATGCCATACTCATTCGTCGATCCCAGGCGCGTGCTCGGCACAGGCCCAAGTCGTCGATCTTTACGGGCCGAACCTGTGCCTGCAGGGCCGCCCCGTCACCGTCACTCCGGCTTCACGCCCGCGAGCTTGATGAGATGCGCGCTCTGCGTGACTTCGGTGCGAATCAAAGCAGCGAAGTCTGCGGGCGTGGTGTGAGCCGACTCCAATCCCTGCTTCTCGAACGCGCGCTGCGTCTCCGGCGAATCGAGCACCTTGCCGACTGCAGTATTGAGTTGTCCTACGATGGCCGCCGGCAGTCTCCCCGGCGCTAGCAAACCATACCATCCTTCACGGGCATAGCCCTTCAAGCCGGATTCGTCGAGCGTAGGTACGGCCGGCAGCACGCCTACGCGTCGGACGCTCGTTACCGCAACGGCTCGGAGTTTCCCATTGCCGAGCAGCGGCAGCGCCGCCGGTACGCTGGGGAATCCGATCAGAATGTCGCCGTTCACCACGGACACCGTCGCTTCCGATATGAGCTTGAACGGCACGTGTCCGAGTTCGACCTTCGCCATAAAGCCGAAGAGCGCACCGGCGAGATGCGCCTGGCTCCCCACCCCGGAGGATGCAAAGCTCACCTGGCCTGGCTTCGACTTGGCGAGCTGGGCGAGGTCAAGCGCATTCTTGGCGGGCAAGGCTGGGTGCACCACCAGTACGAACGCGGGCCCTCGGACGACGCGCGTGATCGGTGCCAGGTCTCGCTGCAGGTCGTAGTTCAATTTGCGCAATGCGGGCTGTGCGCTGTCGGCGGCTGCCATCATGAGCAGCGTATAGCCATCCGGGGCCGACGTGGCCACGCGTTCTGCGGCAATGGTCGCAGCCGCACCGGTGCGGTTCTCCACAAGCACCGACTGGCCCAGCAGATCGGTGAGCTTTTGCGCCACGATGCGGGAAGTGATGTCGGTACCGCCGCCCGGCGCGTAACCGACGACGATACGAACGGGCTTACTGGGATAGGACTGCGCCGATACACACGCTGCCCCGCCCGTCCAGATGGCAAGCCCAGCGACGCAAGCGGCACGTGCCGCACTGGTTCGATTCATTGTTCTCCTCTCCTGGAGCAGGCCACGGGGCCACAGTAGATAACATGGCAGGTCTTGGAAACTGCGCTCGCGAATCCGCCCTGTGCGCCGGAAGAATGGACGCCCGACTACTCCGATACCCGTGCGCAGCTGCATCGCTGAACCGATTCAGGCCGTGACCTTCAGATAGCTCGATTTACCGCCGTCGGCATTGATCGTGGTACCCGTCATCATGCTCGAATCGTTCGAGGCGAGAAACAAGGCAAGTGCCGCGATTTGTTCCGGTTCCGACACGGAAAACGGATACAACTGCATCAGTTGATCGTAGGAGCGCTGCGCAGGCGTCTTCGCTGCATTGGGGTCGAGCCAGCGCTTCAACTGGCGCTCGCTGCGAACCAGGCCAGGCGCAATCGCATTCGCGCGAATGTTGTACTGCGAATACTGCGCTGCCAGCGTCCGGGTAAAAGCGACGATCCCACCCTTGGACGCGGCGTAGGCGGGCTTGCCTGAACCGACCATGCCGAGCGAGGACGCGAAATTGACGATAGAGCCGCCCCCTGCCCTCATCATGTGCGGAATGCCGTACTTGCAGGCGAGAAAGGGGTGAAGCAGATTAAGTGCGATCGTCTTGTGCCAAATGCCGAGCTCCATTTCATGTACCGGATGGTCTTCCTGGGTCGATCCGCCGGCGCAATTGACGAGAACGTCTAGCCTGCCGAACCGCCCGACCGTCTTCTCGACCGCACTTGCCATTTGCTCCGGGTCGGTCACATCGGTCTGGATGAAGAGTGCCTCGCCACCTTGCGCGCGCACCGCTTCCTCGGTCTTCGCGCCAGTCTCGGCGCTCACTTCGATCACCGCGACTCGTGCCCCTTCGCGCGAGAACAGTAGCGATGCAGCCTTCGCGATACCAGCGCCCGCACCAGTGATGAACGCTACCTTGCCATCGAGCTTACCCATTGTCTGTTCCTTCGAGGGGGGCGAACGGCTCAGTCGGCCGTTACCCCGGTTTCCTTGACGATCGGTCCCCATTTTGCGAGTTCGTCCTTGACGAACTGGTTCGCGCGCTGCGGATTGGAATCGAGCACAGGATCGAAGCCGGCACTCAGGAGATCCTTCTGAAACGTCTCGTCCATCACCAGCTTCTGGATCACCAGATAGAGTTGATCGACCACACGCTTCGGCGTCGCAGCCGGAC
>JBIKKL010000349.1:0-5470 GCA_044360365.1 Burkholderiales bacterium
CAGCGACAAGCCAACGTCTGACGTCGAGCGCGCCGAATGCTGATCGAACGCCGCAACAGCCGTCGCCTGATGAACCAGATCAATGTCGTGCCGTATATCGACGTGATGCTGGTGCTGCTCGTCATCTTCATGGTGACCGCGCCCATGGTGAATCCGGGGCAGGTCGATCTGCCATCGGTCGGAAAATCGAGCCAGCCTTCGATCGCGCCGATGGAAGTGAGCGTGCGGGCCGACGAATCTCTCTGGCTGCGTGATCGCAGCTTGGCGGGTGCCGACGAAGTCCGCGTCGACCGAGCACGGCTCGTGCAGGCGATCAAGGAGAAGCAGCAGAAGAATCCCGAGCAGGCCGTCGTCATCGCCGGCGACAAGAACGTACGCTACGAGGCCGTGCTCAACGTGATGGACATGCTGCAGCAGAATCAAGTCGCCAAGGTCGGTCTGCTCGTGAAGCCGCGCTGATGAACCCTGCCATCGATCGCGAACAACCGGGGAAGGTCGCCTCCGGGGTGATGGCGGTGCTGGTGCATCTTGTCTTCTTTTCCTTCCTTTTTTTCGGCGTCAACTGGCAACAGCGGCCGCCGGAGCCCATCGTCGCGGATCTCTGGTCCAGTCTGCCGCCGGTGCCTTCGAAGCCGCAACCCGCGCCGAAGCTCGAAGTGAAGCCGCCACCACCCGCGCCGCCCAAGGTCGAGCCCCCACCGCCGCCCAAGCCGGTACCCAAGGTGGAGGTGAAACCCGAGCCGAAGCCGGTCGCCAAGCCAGACATCGCCCTCGAGAAGGAAAAGCAGGAGAAAGTCCGGCGCGAGAAGGAAGAGAAGGAAAAGCTCGAGATCAAGAAGCGGGAAGAGGCGAAGGCCGACCAGAAGAAGCGCGAGGAACGCGAGAAGGCCGAGGTGGCCAGGCGCGAAGCGCTGGAGCGGGAGAGGGCAGCGAAAGAAGCGCAGATCGAACGCCTGCAAAAGGACCAAGCGAAGGCAGTGCAGGAAATGGAGCAGCGCCTGGCCCAGCAGCAAGCCGCTGCCCAGGCAAAGGAAGTCGATGCCTTCAGGACAGCAATTGCGCAAAAGGTGAAGCGCTTCGTGGTCAATGCGCCTTGCGCTGCGCTTGGCAATCCCGAGGTCATCCTGGACCTCAAGGTTTTGCCGGACGGCAACATCATCGGCGAGCCGACCGTCAAGAAATCGAGCGGCAGCGCCGCTTGCGACGAGGCGGTTCGACGGGCCTCGGTGTTGGCTCAGCCGTTACCGATGCCACCCGCGGGACATCCGCTGCTGGCATCGTTTCGGAACTTTAATTTCAATTTTCGTCCTATGGGAGATTGATGCTTTCGGTCTGACTCGTATTGCGCCAGCCCAAGCATCGCTCTTGAGGGATCGAATGACAGAGAACCGTATGGACAACTCCCGTGCCGCCCTAGCTGTAAGAACCGGACTGATTGCTGCGCTGGGGCTGCTCTTGCTGGCATTGACACTGCCCGCGCGGGCGCAGCTGACGATCGACATCGTGGGTGCCGGCGACCGTCAGTTACCCGTGGCGATCGCCCCGCTGCAGGGCGAAGCCAGGCTGCCGAGCCAGATCTCGGAGATCGTGGCGGCCGATCTTGCACGCTCCGGATTGTTCCGTACGGTCGACCCGGGCGGGATTACGCCGATGCCGTCGGAGCCCTCCGAAGTGCGCTACGGTGATTGGAGCGCCCGCGGCGCGGAGGCCCTGGTCATCGGTTCCGTGTCGCCCACCAGCGACGGACGCTTCGAGGTCCGCTTTCGGTTGATGGACGTCGCACGGCAGGCGCAGCTGGCCGGCTTTAGCTACACGATCGCGCCGTCGCAGGCACGTAACACCGCCCACCGAATCGCCGATGTCGTCTACGAGAAATTGATCGGCGTGCCTGGAGCCTTCGCAACGCGAATCACCTACGTCGTCAAACGAGGGTCGCGCTTCGAGCTTCAGGTTGCGGATGCCGACGGTTTCGGAGCGCAGACCGTGGTTGCCTCCGAGGAGCCGATCATCTCGCCGACATGGTCGCCGGAAGGCAACAGGATCGCTTACGTATCGTTCGAACAGAAGAAGCCGATCGTCTACGTGCAGACGCTGTCGACCGGGCAGCGTCGCGTGGTGGCGAATTTTCGCGGATCGAACAGCTCGCCCGCATGGTCGCCGGACGGGCGACGGCTTGCCGTGGTGCTCACGCGCGACGGCAATTCTCAAATCTATTCCATCGGTGCAGAAGGCGGTACCCCGCAGCGCCTGTCGAACAGCAGCAGCATCGACACCGAGCCTAACTTCTCGCCCGATGGTCAGTGGATTCTGTTTACGTCGGATCGGGGCGGCAGCCCGCAGATCTATCGCATGCCTGCAACAGGTGGGCCCGCCGAGCGCGTGACGTTCGACGGTACCTACAACGTCTCGCCGCGACATAGTCCCGACGGCAAGAGCTTTGTCTACGTTCAGCGCAGCGGCGGCCGCTTCAACCTTATGCTGAGGGAATTCGCCTCCCGACAGACGATCCCGCTGACCGAGGGTTCCATTGACGAATCGCCCTCGTTTGCACCGAACGGGCGCATGGTCCTCTACGCTTCGAAGCAGGGGGGGCGTGGTATATTAGCCGCGGTCTCCAGCGACGGCCGCGTGAAGCAGCGGCTCACCGTTCAGGCGGGCGATGTAAGAGAACCTGCGTGGGGGCCGATAGTGAAGGGATTCTGATCGGCTGATCGAAGCGGCGTCATCCTCCGCGGAACCGAAGCCGCGAAACGCCGGTCCATTCCAAACATATTCTTAAAAGCAAGGGGAACGGGTAATGCGTCGAATCCTAATGAGCGTGGTGATCGCAAGCGTACTTGCAGGTTGTGCAAGCACGGACACCAAAGACGAAGGTGCGCCGGTCATCGATCGCCAGCCTCAGGCCGCCACCAAGCCCGAAGCAGCACCGAAGCAGACACCGCCGCCTGCGCCGACGGTCAAGCGTGTGGAGTCCCAATCGGTTGCAGCCAATCCCCTCAAGGATCCTGGCAGCGTACTCTCCAAGCGCAGCATCTACTTTGACTACGACAGCTTCTCGGTCAAAGAAGACGACAAGCCTCTCGTCAGCGCCCACGCGAAGTTTCTGACCGACAACCGCAATCGCAAGATCATCATCCAAGGCAACACGGATGAGCGAGGAAGCCGCGAATACAACATCGCCTTGGGTCAGCGCCGCGCCGACAGCGTAAAGAAAATGATGATGCTGCTCGGCGTAACGGATGGCCAGGTCGAAACCGTCAGCTTCGGTGAAGAAAAGCCGGCAGTCCAAGGGGCCGACGAAGCCGCGTGGTCCAAGAATCGCCGGGCCGAGATCGTGTACGACGGCGAGTGACATCGGTTTCCACAGGACAACCACCTGCCCGACTGTTTCATTCGATCATGAGCCGATTCCGTAGTACGTTGACGCCGCTTCGCGGCGTCAATCCAAGCGTGGTCGCGAGCCTGTTGCTAGCGCTTGTTGCCGCAACGGTTTTCCCGTCGCAAGCAGCGCTGTTCGACGATAACGTGGCCCGCCGCCAGATTGCGGCGGAGCGCCAGCGCGTAGACGAGGCCAACGCACGTATCGAAGCTCAGACCAAGCTGCTCGAATCGGTAGTAGGCCGTCTCGGCAAGCTTGAAGAGAGTGCTGGCAGAAACCAGGCTGTGCTCGAACTGTTTCGAGAGATCGAGAACCTGAAGTCCGAAATCGCGAAGATGCGCGGTCAACTCGAAGTGCTCGGAAACGGAATCGAGACGGCCCAGAAGCGGCAGCAGGACTTCTACGTCGATCTCGATACGCGATTGCGCCGTATCGAAACACTGAACCCGCCGGCCGTCTCGGGGGCGGCACCGGCGGATCCCAACCTCGGCCCGAGTGGGGGCGCGTCCACCACAGTGTCCGGCAAGCCGGCGGCATCGGCCACGCCGTCGAGCACGGCAGCCAGTACGGCCGAAACGCGCGCCTACGAAGCTGCACAGAATCTGCGCCGCATCGGCAATTACCAGGGCGCGATCGTAGCCTTCCAAAGCTTCATCAAGCAGTACGCCAAGAGCGCGCTTGCGCCAAGTGCCCAGTACTGGATCGGCGATTCCTACTTCAATCTGCGAGACTTCCGGCTAGCGATCAACAGCCAACGGTTGTTGATCGTGAGCTACCCCGATAGCTCCAAGGTGCCGGATGCATTGCTGAACATCGCAAGTTCACAGATTGAAATGGGTGATTCCGCGGCGGCACGCAAGACCATGGACGAGATCGTGGCCAAACATCCGACGAGCGACGCTGCGGAAAAGGCCAAGCGCAGGGTGGCGAACCTGCGCTGAAGTTCGAGCGGCCCGGTAGCCGAAGCTGCCGCCAACAGGTGCTCCACCCTTGCTAAGATTTCGCCCACTCGTTGTTGCCACCGTCACGGGGCGCCATGGAATTCGACGTTCACCACCAGGTACTGCTGAGCGTTCTTGTGCTGGCCATGCTGTTTGGTGCTGTGGCCAACAAGACCCATTTTTGCACCCTCGGTGCAGTTTCCGATTGGGTGAACATCGGCGACACCGGCCGCATGCGAGCCTGGGTCTTCGCGATGGCAGTCGCCTTGGCCGGGGTGCTCGCCATGGAAGCATTCGGATTCGCAAGCATCTCCGGGACGACCTTCCCGCATTACCGAACCCCCGTCTTTGCCTGGATGCGATATCTGCTGGGTGGCTTCATGTTCGGAGTAGGAATGACGCTCGCATCGGGCTGCAGCAGCAAAACGCTCATACGTGTCGGCGGCGGAAACTTGAAATCGGCTGTCGTCCTTGCGGTGGCGGCACTATGCGCATACGCGATGATCTGGACTGACCTCTATGCCGTTGCCTTTAACCCCTGGCTCGCCCCAACGGCAGTCGACCTGCAGCAACACGCGATCCGCAGTCAGGCGCTTGGTGATGTCATCGCGCACATTGCAGGGGGCGAAGGGCGAGTTGTCGGATCGGTCACAGGCTGGGTGGTGGTGGCTGCCTTCGTAGCCTTCGCTTTTGCGTCGCGTGATTTTCGCGGCAGCTTCGACAATGTTCTTGGCGGATTCGTGGTGGGATTGATCATCGCCGCCGGATGGTATGTCACGGGTGGTCCGCTCGGCGCGGAGTGGAAAGACTATGCGGCAATGTCTGCCGTACCGCCTTCACGCGTGGAGGTTCAATCCTTCACTTTCATCGCGCCTATGGGCGACACGCTTCGGTATCTCATGTCGCCTGCGAGCCTCGAGTTGATCAACTTCGGTGTCGTAGCCCTCGGCGGCGTGCTGATCGGGTCGTTCCTGTACGCGCTCGCCGCTCGCCGATTTCGAATCGAGTGGTTTGCAAGCCTCCAAGACGTTGCGCGCCACCTTGCAGGCGGGGCGCTCCTGGGCATAGGCGGTGTCGTCGCGATGGGCTGCACGATCGGTCAAGCGATCACAGGCACGTCTACCCTCGCGCTGGGCTCGTTTCTCACATT
>JBIKKL010000350.1:0-5445 GCA_044360365.1 Burkholderiales bacterium
ACAAGATCCGTCCGTCAGGCAGCACCGCTACGCCCGATATGGTGCGACACCTGGGCATGCACAGCGGGCGGCAGTACGAGGACGGACGCTGGCGCAACAAGGTCGACCGCAATGTGTATGCGCTGCGCGTCGTACGCAATCTGATCCCGTGCTGGGCAAACATCAAGATTCCGGCGCTGCTGCTCAAGGGCGACCGCAGCAACCGCATCTCGCCGCAGATCGTCGCCGAGGTGAGGGCGCTTGCGCCGCAGGTCGAGGTGGGAGAGGTCGCCGGCTGCGATCACCATGTCACGCTGGACAACCCGCCGGGATTCGTTGCCGCCTGCAAGCAATGGATTGCCGGTTTGTAAGTAGCAAGAGCACGGCAGGTGTGCGGCTCGTGATCCCAAAGGCGGCAGGCCTTTGGTGACAGGCTTCAGCGATGGGGCGCGCGGGATCCGGTAGCCCTCTTGCGCCCGCGCACCAGTAGGCCATCCACCTGGTGTGCCAAGAAATGCTGTCAGGCGGCTTCGCAGGCCGATGCGCCCGGGGTGCTTCCTGCGACGTTGCCCCGCGCGGTATCGCACGCGTACATGGGCATGATGGACTTCAGAATGGTCGCCACGAGATCGGACTGGCGATTGATCTTGAGTTTGCGGTAGACGTTGCGCAGATGCACGCGGACCGTCGCGGTCGCGATTTGCAGACTTGCGCCGATATCTTCGGCCGACATGCCTTCCGAAACGAGCGCGAGGACGCGTGCCTCGCCGCGGGTGACGCCGAACATCGCTTCGATCCAGCGGGGCTGCAGCGTCATGCGTTCGCTGGTATCGCTCACGAAGACAATCCACAAGGGCATCAATGCATCCCGGCCGGGCGCCCGAAACACGGTGACGGCGTACGCGCGTCGTCCCGATGGGCGTTCGATCCGCAAGACGCTTGCGTCATGCCCTGCGCCGCCGCTGCCGAGGAGTGTGAGTAACCGGATCTCGTCTTCGGGGCGCTGCGGCTTGAAGCGATCGAAATGCTGTTCGATGCCGTCGTTCGCCCGCAGGACCTGCTGTGCGGTTCGATTGGCGAAGAGGATGCGCCCGCTGCCGTCCAGGACCATCGCAGGAAACGGCGTCGATTCGAGCAGCCAGTCGGAGAGCGTTCGACGCGCGGTCTGCTCGGCGTTCGTCAAGGCAAAAGGTGATTCGCTCCTGTCCATGATCTTCGTCTTCTTGTGATTGTCGGTGCCGATCCCCTGCACATGTATCCTAAGTCGCGTCGTTCCGGCGCGGACGCAAAATTCACAAACTTTCACGATTGACGCGATATCAACGGTGGCATTTCCGTCGACACGCGTTCGAATCATGGCGCTGCTCGACGTAGAATCCGAAGCGATACGAACAACGTGAGTCCGCGATGCCGACGCTGCGCATAGATTCCGACCTGGAAATGCACTACCGGGTCGACGACTACACCGATCCCTGGACCGAGCCCGAGACGATCCTGATGTTGCACGGCAACGCGGAAAGCGGAGCGGTCTGGTACGGATGGGTGCCGCATCTGGCACGCCATTACCGGGTCGTCCGCCCCGACATGCGCGGGTTCGGCGAATCCACCCCGATGCCGCGTGACTACCCATGGAGCCTCGATCGCATCGTCGACGACTACGTCGCGCTCATGCAGGGTCTCGGTTTGGCTCGCGTTCATCTCGTCGCAGCCAAGCTGGGCGGGACGGCCGCGCGCCGATTTGCAGCCCGCTATCCCGACCTCGTCGATACCCTGACCGTCGCCGGCACGCCGGCCCCGAGCCGGGATGAGCGAGCCGCCATCGTGCGCGAATGGCTGATGGATTTCGAAGCCAACGGGGTCGAGCCATGGGCGCGGCGTACGATGGCAGGACGGTTGGGGAGCAAGTTTCCGGCAGCCGGCGTCGAATGGTGGATCCAGCTCATGGGCCGCACGCCGACGTCGACGCAGCTGGGGTTCATGGCCACGATACCGACCAGCAACATCGTGGCGGATTTGCCTCGTATCCAGTGCCCCACGCTCGTCATTACCACCGAAGGCAGTGCGCTGGGTTCGGTCGAGGCCACCCGGCAGTGGCAGCAAACGATTCCGCGCTCGGAACTGCGGGTTCTCCCTGGCGATTCCTATCACGTCGCGGCGAGCGACGCGGATTCGTGCGCCCGCGAGACGCTTGCGTTCATCGATCGCGCGCGACGTACGCGGCCCGACGCGGCTTGACGCGGCCCAGGGCGCCTAGTGTCCTGAGTCGGAAATTCGTTGATACATTTCGGAACGGCATCGCTACTGCGTCAGCGACGAAAGTGTAGAAATCGGCGCCAGACGCGAAGGAAACCACAGCCAGGTGGACACCTGGCGAGGATTTCCGACAAAGTATGGCGTCGATTCCCGGTGCTTTTAGGGCACGAATCTCCGCCTCGGGCTACTAGATCCGAACGCGCGGCAGCGTGAAATCTGCGCCGTCTCCGGGCATACTGCAGGCTGCGTGCAGCATGCCGTTCGGCGTCCTGCCTTCAGCAACGAATTTCCCGGAGTCATCCATGAAAGCTCGAATCGAACGCGTCGAAGTCTTCGCAGTGGAAGTGCCGCTCAAGGGTACCTTCATGAGTGCCGGTATCGCCAAGCAGGCGATGAAGTGCGGCGTCATACGCGTGACCGCCTCCGACGGCACGATCGGCATCAGCAGCATCGAGCCGCCGGCGCAGGCGAAGTCGCCCGGTACGGCGGCCGAGGTCATCGCTGCCCTGCGCGACCGTGTTGCGCCGGCGATGGTCGGCGAAGATCCCACGAACATCCATCGCGTCATCGAGAAGCTGGAAGCCCTAGTTCCGCATCAGCATGCGGCCGTGGCCGGGATGGAGATGGCCTGCATCGATCTCGTGTCGCGCCTTCACGGCGTTTCGATGGCCACCTACCTCGGCGGCGCCCGCGAGAACACCGTGCTCTTCAACGGCTGGATCGGCATGCTCTCGCCCGACGAGGCGGCTGCCGAGGCGAAGGAGTGGCTGGCGGCCGGCTTCAAGTCCACGAAGGTGAAGGTGGGCGGCGGCGTCCAGTCCGACGCGGATCGCGTCGCTGCCGTTCGCGATGCCGTGGGCAGCGCGATGGAAATCCGCATCGATGCCAACGCGCTCTACGACGCCGATACCTCACTCGAACTCGCCAAGCTCGTGAAGCCTTATAACCTGCAGCTGTTCGAGCAGCCCACTGCGAAAGACGACATCGAGGGCATGGCTCGGGTACGGCGCAAGGCCGGGATGCCGATCATGGCGGATGAATCGATCAGCGATCACGTGAGCCTCATCCAGGTGATCAAGGCCGAGGCCGCCGATTTCGTGAAGTTCGGCATTGAACAGGCCGGCGGTGTGATGCGGGCCGCACGCATGCTCGCAACCGCCGAAGCGGCCGGCATTCCGTGCGTCGTCGGTCATGGTTTCGGGCTCGATCCCAGCACGATGGCGGAGATCATGCTTTCGGCATCGTCTCGAAACGTGGTGCCCGGGCTCGAGTGCGTCGGGCCGCTCAAGATGAGCGATACGGTCACCACATCGCGGCTCGATATCTCCCGAGGCAGCCTTGCGCTGCCCGACGTCGCGGGTATCGGACTCACGCTCGACGAAGCGAAGCTGGAGCAGTATCGCGTCAAGAAGTAGCAACGAATCGGCGTCGGCTGCCAGTCTGGCTGTTGTCGCACGTGCCGCGCCGATGCTGGCGCCATGATCGGGCTGCGATTTCTCACGAGGAGGCGTCATGCGTGCCGGCAATCTGACATTCCAGGCCATCGAGCGCATCGTCTACGGCCGTCCGGCGGCCGAGGCTTTGCGCGAAGAAGCGAAGCAGATCGGCGCTAAGCGCGTCTTCCTGCTCGCGAGCGGGACGATGAACCGAACCACGGACGAGGTGGCTCGCGTGCGCGAAGCGCTCGGTGCATCGTACGCCGCCACCTTCGATGCCATGCCGCCGCACACGCCGCGAGGCGCGGTGCTGGAAGCCGCGCGCATCGCTCGCGAAGCCAATGCCGATCTCATCGTGACCTTCGGCGGCGGTTCTTGCACGGATGCCGGCAAGATGGTGCAGATCGCTTTGCGTCACGGTGTCCGCCAGCACGAAGACTTCGAGCGGTTCAGAGTGATCGTACGCCCCGACGGCAGTCAGACGGTACCGGGCTTCGAGGCGCCTGCAGTGCGCCAGATCGCAATCCCCACGACGTTGTCGGCGGGCGAGTTCAATCCGACGGCCGGGTGCACCGACGAGCGTGCGAAAGTCAAACACACCTACCGACATCCGCTGATCGTGCCGAGGGTAACGATACTGGATCCCGCACCGACGTTGCACACCCCGCTGTGGGTCTGGCTGTCGAGCGGTGTGCGGGCGCTGGATCACGCCGTCGAAGGCATCTGCTCGCAGTTCTCCACGCCGATCGGGGATGCTTGCTACCTGCAGGCGATCGAGTTGCTCAGCCGGGCATTGCCGCGCGTGAAGAACGATCCGGCCGATCTCGACGCGCGGCTCGATTGCCAGCTCGGCACGTGGCTATCGATTGCAGGACGTCAGGGTGGGGCGCAGATGGGAGCGAGCCATGCGCTGGGACACGTGCTCGGCGGTTCATGCGACGTGCCGCACGGCTACACGTCGTGCGTGATGCTGCCGGCCGTGCTGCGCTTCAACGTCTCGTCGAACGCGCAGAAGCAGGCGCAAGTTGCGGCAGCGATGGGGCGCGCCGAGATGTCCGCGGCCGATGCAGTCGCGGCATTGATTTCTTCCCTCGAATTGCCATCGAGGCTGCGTGATGTCGGGGTGACGCCCGATGCGTTCGCGATGATTGCGGAGCACGCGTTTCACGATCGTTGGCTGCACGCCAATCCGCGCAAGATCGAATCCATCACGCAGGTGCTGCAAATCCTCGACGCCGCCGCCTGATCGACACAACGGCGAAGACTTCAGCGTGTCTTCCTGCTCGCTTCGTAGCGGGCCTTGCTTTCTTCGTTCATGGGATAGAGGCCCGGCAGTGCGGCGCCTGCCATCACCTCGTCCATGATCCAGGCCTCGACACGCTCCTGCTCGGGGGCCTCCGCGACGACGGCGTCGAGCAGCGCCTGCGGGATCACCACGGCCCCATCGTCGTCGGCGACGATCACGTCATCCGGGAACACCGCGACCCCCCCGCAACCGATGGGCTGTTGCCAACCGACAAACGTCAGTGCGCCGACCGCCGGCGGGGCCGCCGTGCCGCGACACCATACCGGCAAGCCCGTCCCCCGAACCCCGGCGATGTCGCGCACGACGCCGTCCGTGACAAGGCCTTGCACGCCGCGCATCTTCATCCGCGCAATGAGGATGTCGCCGTAGATGCCCGCATCGGTCGATCCCATGGCATCGACCACCGCGATGCAGCCTTCCGGCATGGCTTCGACGGCAGTGCGGGTCGAGATGGGCGACGACCACGAGGCT
>JBIKKL010000351.1:0-5436 GCA_044360365.1 Burkholderiales bacterium
GTGGACCCTCCGAAAGGAAAACAATTGCAACGAACATTGCCAGCGCGACGACGCTCAGGCTATAAAGCAAACGACGTTGCCGCAGGGCCGGCTCGGGCGCTGCCCCCCACTTGAGGAACCTCATGATGAAAACCATTCTCGGCTTTTTGGCCACCGCTGTCATCCTTGCAGCAGCACCTGCATACAGCGCCGATCTGGCAAGCCTGACCAATCAGGAAGCCTCCTCGGGGCTCAAGGATGCGCTCAGCCAGGGCGCGACGAAGGCCGTTTCCCTGCTCGGCCGCACGGACGGCTTCCTCGGCAACCCGAAAGTGAAGATTCCGCTGCCCGACAACATCCGTCGCATCGAAAGCGGACTGCGTCTGATCGGCATGAAGAAGCAGGCCGACGAACTGGTCGTCGCCATGAACCGCGCTGCGGAAGCAGCCATGCCGGAAGCCCAGGCCTTGCTCGTGGATGCCGTAAGGAACATGAGCCTGCAGGATGCCAAAGGCATTCTGACCGGCGGCGACACCGCATGCACCGAGTACTTCCGTCGCGCAACGTCCGCCCAGCTTACCCAACGGTTTTTGCCGATCGTGACAACGTGGACGCAGAAGGTCGGCCTGGCACAGCAATACAACGGTCTGGTCGACAAGGGGGCTTCGCTCGGCTTGACCGGCAAGGACGACAAGATCGAGCCGTACGTCACCCGCAAGGCGCTCGACGGGCTCTACGCCATGATCGCCGAGCAGGAGCGCGCGATCCGCAAGGATCCAATCGGCGCAGCAACGGGAGCGGCGAGCAAGGTCTTCCAGCTGCTGCGCTGAGGAGCTTCAGCGGTAAAGGGCCAGCGCACCGAGCCGCTGCTCAATGCGTTCGGCCACCTCACGATAGCGTGGGGAATCGACGCTGCCGTACCGGCGCTTGAACTCGGCCTCCGAGAGCCCCTCCGGCAGATCGCGGGCGGGCGGCATGAAGTCCGCCTCGACCAACCCGATCGTCACGCGCTCCTGCATCTGAAGCGCGCTTCGCGCCGAAGCGACTGCGCGCTCTCCGAAGTGCGTGCCCGCGCGATCCGCCGCGAGATCGGCAAAGCTGAAGCCGCTGCCGCCGCGCGAATCGTCGATCTCCTTGTAGAGCCCGACCGCATTGGACAATGGCGTACCCGCGACCGCAGCCAGTGCGGCCGACACGCTGAAGTGCTGGGCAAAATCCCCGCGCTCGGCGAGCGTCACCTTGCGAGCCGTCGGCCGCTGCCAATTTCGAGCCTCAGGGACGAGCGCTGCCAGGCCGCGTCCGTTCACGTAAAACGCAAGCACCAACAACGCCGCTCGGTTCTCAGCGACGGGATCGCCCTGTGCCGCCCGGTTGGAGGCCTCCGCCAGCAAAGGCTGGACAAGACGGGTGATGGAAATCTGCTTGGGCAAGGCCGGGTCGGCCGTGATCGCCGCCAGGCGCTCCTGGTAGGCGCGAATTCGGGCGATGTCGTCCGCGGAGACGAGCGCGCTGCGCAGCCGTTCGGGCAGATCGTCGCGCCATTGGTATTCGACCTGCACGAGCGCCGGCTCCATGCGTATGCTCTTCAGCACATCGGTCGCCTGCACACCCACCTCGGCACTCTCCTCCAGGCGCACCAGGGTACGCTGCAGCAACCAGTTCGCTGCAAAGCCGGGCACGGCGACGCGCCCGATCCTGAGCCGGTCGAATTCGGGCCACCCGGCCGTCTGGCGAACGACGGCTTCGACATTGACGTAGTTGCCGAAAGGATTGTTCGGCACGGGCAAGGTCAGCCAGAACATTGCGCCCCCCGACGACAGCGCAGTTTTCGACGCACCGCCACGCTGCGAGACCAGGAAGTTCAGACCGAGATCGAGATCTTCGGCCGATACCGAGAAGGTACGAACCACGCCCGCCGGCATACGACGCGGATCATGGGCTTTCAGAAGCTGTTTCGCCCGCTCGGTCTGCTCCGGCGTGATCTCGACGTTGCGCGACACCGTGGGCTGATCCTCCAGCGCACCAAAGACGAGGCCCACGACTGCCAGCGGCGCGCCGACTATCAGCAGAACCAGGATTCGGAATATCCAGCGCATTGCAACCTCGAACGGCAAGCGACGACACGACGACTACGACGTTCCCCGACAGGCCTTGAGTACAGGCGTGCCTCAGTGCGCCTGCTCCCAATTGGGGCCCACGCCCACTTCGACGAGCAGCGGCACCGACAGTGCCGCCACGCCGGTCATCAGCTGCGGCAGTTCCTCGCGCACCCGTTCGAGTTCGCCCGCAGGCACCTCGAGCACGAGTTCATCGTGGACCTGCATGATCAGCCGGCTCTTCAGCTGCGCGACTTCCAGCCATCGCTGAACCGCAGCCATTGCGAGCTTGATGAGATCCGCAGCCGTCCCCTGCATGGGTGCATTGATGGCGGCACGTTCGGCAGCGCTGCGGCGCGGACCGCTGCCGCCCCGGATCTCGGGCAACCACAAACGTCGACCAAACACCGTTTCGACGTAGCCGAGCGACCGCGCCTGCTCGCGCGTGCGCTGCATGTACTGGGCGACGCCGGGATAGCGCGCGAAATAGCGCTCCATGTAGCTCTGCGCCGCTGCCCGCTCGATGCCGAGGTTCTGCGCCAAACCGAACGCCGACATGCCGTAGATGAGGCCGAAGTTGATGACCTTGGCGTAGCGGCGCTGCTCGCTGGTGACGGCGTCGGCCGGTGACCCGAAAACTTCGGACGCCGTATGCCGGTGCACGTCTTCGCGGCGCGCAAACGCCCCGAGCAACCCGGCATCCTGCGACAGGTGCGCCATGATGCGCAGCTCGATCTGGGAGTAATCGGCGGAGACGATCACGCACCCGGGCGGCGCAATGAAGGCTTCGCGGATGCGGCGACCTTCCGGGGTGCGTACGGGGATGTTCTGCAGGTTCGGCTCGTTGCTCGACAACCGCCCCGTGACCGCCACCGCCTGACCGTAGTTCGTGTGCACCCGCCCAGTTTCGGGATGAACCATGCGAGGAAGCTTGTCGGTATAGGTCGACTTGAGCTTGGAGATCGCCCGGAATTCGAGCAGCAGCTTCGGCAAGGGAAAGTCGAGTGCGAGGGTCTGCAGCACGTCTTCGTCCGTGGAGGGCGCGCCGCTCGGCGTCTTCTTGATCACCGGCAGCTTGAGCGCATCGAACAGGATCTCGCAGATCTGCCTGGGCGAATTGAGATTGAAGGGATGCCCGGCCTGCTCGTGCGCTTCGCGCTCCAGCTCGACCATGCGTTCTCCGAGCATGCGGCCATGACTCTCCAGCAAGACCGAATCGAGCAGCACGCCATGGCGCTCGATCGCATACAGCACCGCGCTCAGAGGCACTTCGATCTCGCGGTAGATGCGTTCGAGCTTTTCGTCGGCAGCGATCTGCGGTCGCAGGGCGAGGTGCAGATCGAGCGCCAGCTGCGCGCGACCGGCGGCATACGCTGCAGCACGCTCGATATCGACATCGCCGAATTCGATCCGCGAGACCCCTTTGCCGACGAGCGTTTCATAGGCGGGCGGCTTCGTATCGAGGTGCCGTTCGGACAGGGCATCGAGATCGTGCGAACGATGACTTTCCAAAACGTAGGACTCGAGCAGGGTGTCCTCCGAGAACCCGGCCGCCGCCACCCCGTGATTCGCGAGGGCGTGCAGCTTGAACTTGATGTCGTGGGCGAGCTTGGGCTTGTGCGCAGCCGTCAGCCAAGGCAAAAGTCGGCCGAGCACGGCGCCGACCGCCAACTGTTCCGGAGCCCCCGCATAGCGATGCCCAACCGGCACGTAGGACGGCACACCACCCGCCCATGCGAGGGCGACACCCACGATTTGCGCAAGCATCGGCTCGGCATGCGCGGTCATGATCTCGACGCATACTAGCTCCGCCGCTTCGATGCGTTCAACGAGCGCGTCGAGCTGCGCCGCAGAAAAGACCGTTTCGTGGGGACCAGGGGCGGCAATGCCCGCTCGCGATTCGCCCGACGCGGCGGCGGTCGTTCCGGCGCCGGCACGCTCGCCCGCGCCGACGTCCCTGCGCAGCGTCTTGAATTCCAGTCGCTCGAACAGCGCATCGAGCCTGGCTTGATCGGGCGTACAGAAAGCCAGCTCGTCGACCTTCACCGGCAGCAGCACGTCGCATTTCACGGTGAGCAGTTCACGCGCCTGGGGCAGCCAATCGAGTGCCTTGCGCAGATTCTGCCCGACGACGCCCCCGATCTGCGCCGCATGGGCAATCACGCCGTCGAGGCTGCCGTACTGCTGCAGCCACTTCACGGCTGTCTTCGGACCGACCTTCTCCACACCCGGCACGTTGTCGACGGAATCCCCGATGAGGGTGAGGTAGTCGACGATGCGATCGGCCGGCACGCCGAACTTCTGCTGCACGCCGACGACGTCCAGCGTCTCGTTCGACATCGTGTTGACGAGCGTCACGTGATCGTTCACGAGCTGCGCGAGATCCTTGTCGCCGGTGGACACCACGGTGCGGATGCCTTGCCGGTGGGCGTCGCAGGCGAGGGTGCCGATGACATCGTCGGCCTCCACGCCGTCGATCATGAGCAGCGGCCAGCCGAGGGCCCGCACGCATTCATGCAGCGGCTCGATCTGCAAAGTGAGATCGTCCGGCATCGAGGCGCGATTTGCCTTGTACTCGGTGTACAGGTCGTCGCGAAAGGTTTTGCCCTTCGCATCGAAGACGCAAGCGAAATACTGCGCGGGGACCTCCTTGCGCAGCTTCTCCAGCATGCTGATCACCCCACGGATCGCCCCGGTCGGTTGACCGGCACGCGTGCGCAAGTCGGGCAGCGCATGAAAGGCGCGGTACAGGTACGACGAACCGTCGATCAACAACAGGGTGCGGGGCTCGCTCATGTTGCCTTCCGATGCGCCCGATCAGGCGAAGCCGGCCGCCGTCGCAAAACGGAAGCCGCGTTATATGATGGGGCGAACCACGACGCGCGTCGCGTACGCATGAGGGAATCGAGCATGAAAGACTGGAGCAAGAAAAGCCTGCCGCCAAAACTGAGCCCCGAATTGGCCGAGCGGGCGTGGTCGGCGCGGGAGTCGTGGCGGGTCTTCGGCATTATGGCAGAATTCGTCGAGGCGACCGAACGGCTGAGCCAGATCACGCCGGCCGTCAGCATCTTCGGCAGCGCCCGGGTCAAGCCCGATTCCCCGTATTTCCGGCTCGCCGAAGACATTGCGCGCAAGCTCTCCGACGCCGGGTTCAGCGTCATCTCGGGCGGCGGCCCCGGAATCATGGAAGCCGCGAACAAGGGCGCGTTCCATGGCCGCTCGCTCTCGGTCGGCCTCAACATCCAGCTGCCGCAGGAGCAGGTGAACAACGACTACCAGGACGTGAGCCACTCCTTTCATCACTTCTTCGCGCGCAAGGTGATGTTTCTGAAGTTCGCCAGCGCCTATGTGGTGATGCCGG
>JBIKKL010000352.1:0-5435 GCA_044360365.1 Burkholderiales bacterium
ATAGAGCCGGAACATCGCCGAGCGAAGCTCCGCGAGACCGCTGCCACCGGATGCCCCGTGGTTCAGGCCATCCTTGACGGTCTTGCCGTAAGCAATGAAGTCCTTCAGCGTGTTCGCCGGCACGGAAGGATGCACGGCCAGGATCGTCTCGTTGTTGTACAACTTGGCGAGCGGCTGAAGGTTGTCCTTGAAGCGGTACGGAATGTTCCTGATGATGTGTTCATTGAGCGCGAACGTGGTGTTTGCGATGACCCAGGTGTAGCCGTCGGGCGTCGCGCGGACCGCCGCCTGCGTTCCGATGATGGTGTTTCCGCCCGGCCGATTGTCAACGATGACCGAATACCCCCACATCTCGGTCAGTTCTGCGGCAACGACTCGCGAAACGATGGTGCTGCTGCCCCCGGGGGCATACGGGGTGATCAGGCGAACAGGGCGTACCGGAAAGTTCTCGGTCGCGGCCGCCTGGGCCGCAGCCGGCACGACGAGCAGGCTCGCGACGACGGCAAACGACGATACGAAACGATGCATGGGGTATCTCCTCGACAGATGAACGGCGTTGGGATGCGTGATCATGCATGCATTCCAAGCCGGCGCTATTCGTAGTTTCACTTACGCGAATTCTCGGGGACTGCGAAACTGAAACTCTCACGCTTCATGCGACCTTCGCACGATCACGAAAGCGTTTCAAGTGGCGCCGACCGACGCCCGGATGGCAGAATCCGCGCCATGTCGCCCTTCGCTGCTTTCGGTGCACAATGAGACGCATCGCCCTGTTCCTCGTTCTAGCCTGCCTCGTTTGCGGCAATACCGGCGCGAGCGAACCGCTGAAAATCGGCTCGAAGCGCTTCACCGAATCCTACGTTCTGGGAGAAGTCCTGCTGCAGGCGGCAGGCCATGCCGTCCATCGACCGGGCCTGGGCAATACCGGCATTCTGCATGCCGCCCTGCTTTCCGGGGCGATCGACGTGTATCCGGAATACACCGGCACCATCGTGCGCGAGATCCTCAAGCAGGAAGGCAATCCGTCCTTGCAGCAGATCGACGCGGCACTCGCAAGCCAGGGTCTCTCCGTTTCGATCCCGCTCGGCTTCAACAATACCTATGCGGTCGGCGTGCCGCGCGCGCTCGCGGTGAAGCTCGGACTGCGGGGAATCGGCGATCTCGCTGCCCACCCGACGCTTCGTTTCGGCGTCTCCCACGAGTTCCTTGGGCGCAAGGATGGATGGTCCGGGCTCGCACGCACCTACGGCCTGGAGCGCTTTCGGCCGACGGGTCTCGATCATGGGCTTGCCTATGAGGCGCTCGCCTCCGGCCGAGTCGACGTGATCGACGTCTATTCCACCGATGCGAAGATCGCGCGCTACGACATACAGGTCCTCGTCGACGATCGCGGCTACTTTCCACGCTACGACGCTGTGCTGCTGCATCGCCGCGATACCCCGCAGCGTTACGCAGAGCAGTGGGCAGGCGTGAGCAAGCTCCAGGGTCGCATCGACGAAGCCTCGATGCTGCGGATGAACGCCGCTGCGGAGATCGACGGCCGCAGCTTCAAGGATGCGGCCCGTCTGCTCGACGCCGCAGCCACGGACACCCGGCCGGCCACCACGTCTTTCCTGGGCGTGCTCTTCGACGAACACTTCCTGCGCCTCACGATCCAGCACCTGGTGCTCGTATTCGGCTCGGTCGCGGCAAGCATGGTGGTCGGTATCCCGCTGGGGGTTGCGGCCGCATCGTACCGACGCTTCGAGAAGACGATCTTCGCGATCGTCGGCGTGCTGCAGACGATTCCTTCGCTTGCCCTCCTCGCTTTTCTCGTGGCGGCGATCGGGGCGATCGGCATTGTGCCGGCCGCCATAGCGCTGTTTCTCTACGGCCTGCTGCCCATCGTGCGCAACACGCATGCGGGGCTGATCGGGGTCGGCAAGGGCTTGCGCCAAGCCGCGGCGGCACTGGGGTTGTCGACTCGAGACCGCTTGCGCTACGTCGAACTTCCCGTTGCCGCGCCTGCGATTCTCGCAGGCATCAAGATCTCGGCCGTGATCAACGTCGGCACCGCAACAATCGCCGCCTTCGTCGGTGCGGGAGGTTACGGCGAGCGCATCGCGACCGGCCTTGCGCTCAACGACAGCACGATGCTGCTCGCGGGCGCCATTCCTGCCGCGGCACTCGCACTGCTCACCCAAAGCCTGCTCGATCTCGCCGAACGACGCCTGGCACCCTGGCAAAAGCTATCCGGACAAACGCGCGATGCGTGACCGCAGGGATAACAGCAACAGCGCTCCGACCCCGAAGCCGGCGGCGCCGATAAGCATGACCAGGGTGTAGCTGCCGAACAGATCGAATGCGAGCGCAGCCCCGAGGGCACCGACGATGCGTCCGGACAATGCCAACGAATTCGACATGGCATTGATCGCACCGTAGTTCGCGCGCCCGAAGGTATCGGCGACCCACGCCGCCTGGAGCGGCAGCATGGCAAGCCCGATCCCCCACAACACGGCATAGACCCAGACGAGCATGGCGCTCCCGGCCCCGGCGAACGCAAGCGACGCGAGGGCCAGCCCCCCCGCAATCGCAAGCATGTTGAGCAGCCAGTTCTTGTCGTAGATGTCTCCGAGCCAGCCGACGGCGATGCGCGCAGGGATGTTGATGGACAACGCGAGACTGATCGCCGCCGTCGCCACGGCCGGGTGCAAGCCCTCCCCCACCATGTGCGGCATCTGATGCACCTGCGTGATCCCCATCCCGACGTAGCGCAGAAAGATCGCTGCCGTGAAGATCCAGAATGTCGAACTGCGCAACGCATCGTTCAGCGCGAAATCGCGAGCGCTCGTTGCACGATGCCGCGGAAACGGCAGTTGCCGCAGCCAATCCCAGCGTCGCTGCTTGCCCGCGATCGGGCTTGCACCATCGAGGACCCAACCATGATCTTCTGGCCGGTTGCGCATGAAGGGCGCGACGAGAAGCGACATCGCGATCGCCGTTGCACCGAGCGCCATCGCGCTCGCCTGCCAGCCCGAGTGCTCGGCGATCACGCTCATCGCTGGAATCAGCAGCACACCCGCTCCCCCGGAACCGGTGTAGTAGATGCCCATCGCCAGCGAGCGCTTGACCTTGAACCACTTCGAGATCGCAGCTGCCCCCGCGGAAGGACCGATCGCACCGTTGATTCCGGTGCCGACCAGAAACACGAGGCAGGCAAGAAAAGTCCAGTAGTCGCTGCAGTGGGGGACGAGCATCCAGCCCAGCCCGCCGACGATGCCGCCGAAGAGCATCACGGGACGCGCGCCGTAGCGATCCTGCAGGCGGCCGAACCACGGCGCGAGCAACAAGCCCCAGCTGAGGGACAGCGCCCACGCGATGGTGATGCTGGTGCGGCTCCAGCCGTGCGTCTGCGCGAGCGGATTCACGAATACGGTGAAGCCCCACGTGAATCCCGCCTGATTGAGCGTGTACATGAGCCACGCCCCGGCCACGATGGTCCAGCCGTAGAAGAAGCGGCGCTGCGCAGGGCTCGGCACCATGATCCGTTGCGCGCTTGGGTACGCGTCTCGACCTCGGGCAGGAAAGGAACGGGCACGTCGCCAGATCTTTGCAAGCAACGACCGGTACCTCACTGTACCATCACCGCCAGGCACCCCGGCATTTCGAAACGTTGCATTTCGCGGTATCGTCGGACATCGAAGCACATCCCGATCAGGCACACCATCTCAGCGGAGGAGCGAGCATGACCGAAAAAGTAGCCATCAATACCGTCGCCGAACTCAAGACCTGGGTCGGCAAGGAAGTCGCCGTGGGCCGCTGGATCACGGTCACGCAGGAGATGATCGACAAGTTCGCCGAAGCCTCCGGCGACTACCAATGGATCCACGTCGACGTCGAGCGCTGCAGTAAGGAATCCCCCTTCAAGACGACGATCGCGCACGGCAATCTCACGTTTTGTCTGCTCTCGTCGATCGCGCGCAATGCCGACGTCGACCTGCCCCCCTCGAAGATGAGCGTGAACTACGGCAGCAACAAGATCCGCTACACGGGCATCGTACCGGTAGGTTCGAAGGTACGCGGGCGGTACAAGCTGCTCGACGTGAAGGATGTCGACGAGAAGACGTTGCTGGTGTCGTGGGGCGTTACCGGCGAAATCGAAGGCGGTACGAAGCCCGTGCTGATCGCGGAGACGCTCTCGCGTCGATCCGCGTAGTCGCTCCGCCGTCACGGCGGGCATGGGAACGGCGCGATGCGCACCGTTCCCAATGGCTTAGTTCTGCTGTTCGACGGATACGAACGGGTAAGGCACTGCTTTTCCGTTCCTCATCGGCAGGACGATGACCGCAGAGCCGGGTGTGCTCTCGAGCCCCTTGTCGTTTCGAATGCCCGTCTCGCACTCGACCACGCCGAGCCCGTCCTTCTCGTAGGTCTTGGTCACGCGCCCCCATGCCGTCAGCGTTTCCCATTCGATGTTCATGGCGCGATACTGAAAGGCGATCTTGGCGACCCAGCCTTCGAGGCCGGCCCATTCGTCGAGCATCTGGGCGAGTAGGTGCTGCTTCCACGAACCGTTGATCAGCAGGCCCGGGTTCTTGTCATGGCCGGTGGTAAACGGGTAGTCGTAGTGGATGCGGTGCCAGTTCTCGGATGACGCCGACCAGCGCATGATGTGCGCCGGACTCATCGGCCCCTTCACCACGGGGGTAAGCTCATCCCCGACCTTGACGTCGTCGAAGTAGCGCTGCGTTGCATATCCCATCTCAGGTGACTCCGTGCGTGGTCGGGGTTAGCGAAAAATGGCAGTCTGACGTGCGCGCGCAACCAGGTCGCCCTCGTCATCCTGAAAGTCCGTCTCGGTGATGACGATGGCCATGGGCCCCTTGCTGCCGATGCGCTCCCGGATGTCGTGGTATCGAACCTTCGTGCGCACGCGCTTTCCGGGCCGAAGGCGTTTGTAGAGATCGATCTCCGAACCCCCGTTGACCATGCGCACAAAGCCGTGCGGCACGCGCGGGAGGCTCTGTCTGTTGCCGCCGCCCCCGTAGGCATCCCAGTCACGATCGGTCTTGAGTCGGTCGAGCGGGTCCGGGGTGCCATGCGCACGCCGAAAGGCAAACGACGCATAGAGGGGCGGACAGACGACCTCCCGGTACTTGGTGGCGCGCGCGCAGGTCTCGTCATAGTACAGGGGGTTGTCATCCATGATGGCGTGGACGAAGCGGCGAACCTCCGAGGGCGAAATGGGCTCGGAATAGGCGCTCCATTCGGTTTCCACCCCGATCAGGGCTTTGACTTCGTCGGTCAGAAACGATGTGTACGCGGCAGTCATGAAGTGCAGTCCCTTGTTGAACATGGCGGGCGAGAGGCGTCCGCAGTCATCCACTGTAGCAGGGTTGCATCACATGCATCAATCGCAGCCCGACATGGAAGCGATCCGGCATCGGGTGGATATT
>JBIKKL010000353.1:0-5427 GCA_044360365.1 Burkholderiales bacterium
CGGCGAACTGAACCCCTCATCCAATGAGTTCATATACGCCTCGAATGATTGAACAAAGACCTCAAGTTCACTACCACGCCCGACGTCGCAAACATCCAGGCGAGAGAGTGAGCTGCGCCGCAAGCCCAGTAGCACGGCAATCCCGGAGCAGCGCGTTAACAAATACATCGGCAGCCTCCCCCTCTGCCCCAGCGAACGTCGATCAGTGGGTCGACCACTCGCCTGCAGCAAGTCTGGTGCGGATCACTTTTTCCCAGCACCGAAGTTGCGCCGCACTAGGTTGGGCTCAACGTTTCCGTTACCGACAAGCGTTATCCCAACAACGATTTTAGTATTGCACATTTCGACCGTCTCGCCTACTTTGCGCATTATTTGACGCGCGCGCCCTCGCCCCGCCCCGGGCACGCATGTATCTCCGAAGGAACTGCTCGATGAACTGCTGGCTGAACGCGACCCAAAGACGGTGCTGGAGTGACGTCCTTCCAGAGAACTTGATCAGCTCAAGACTGGAGTAGGCTCGCTTCGGATCTCTCGTACGGGAGAACTGACGCAACGCCCCCATGGACCGCTTGGTTATCTGCCCCCCGAGCGACTACGCCCGATCAGGTCAGGAGCAGACTGCAGACGCGAGCAAGCTCCAATAAAGAACCGTCCGCTTTTATTGGGGGGGGGAACGTCAGCACCGCTACGGTCAGTTCTGCCTGCTGTATCACCGCTTCGCTGCGACGCTCAAGCGCTCGATGCGCCAAGTCCACCGCGCCGGCGACAAGCTGTTCATCGACTACCGGGACGATCCGGCTAATCGTGCGAGAACCGGGGCGGCAAGCTCGTCACTTCGCGCACGATAGCCTCACGCCGCGCCACGCTGGTAGAGAACAAGGTTGCGTGCGACCCGCTCGGGCCACTACTGAGAAACGGCTCAGCAGACGGCAAGCTGACTGCAGCGACGGCGCGGTCATTCACGATCGGGAGCGGGTACGCCGCCTTCGGCCCAATTCCTGTTCGCGCTGACGCAGGACGTCGATCATGACGTTGAACACCCGAGCCAGGCGGCCAATCTCGTCGGTGCTAGTCACGCGCACGGTGGCATTGTCGTAGTCGCCCGCTTTAAGCGCATGGGCGGCGTTTTCCAGGGCTTCGATGGGGCGAACGATCGAGCGCGAGAAAGCTACCGCAAGGACCACGAACAACGCGCCTACGACGCCGACGCTGTAGAAAATGGATCGGAGCAACTCCCTGAGCGGCGCCTCGAAGTACTCGCGGGACTCCGTGATCGCGACCACCCAGTCATTGCCGACGACTGGCGCGTAGCCGGCGATCGAAGGAACGCGATTCGAAACATCCCGGAAGCTCGCGTTGCCGTGAGCCTTGGCGCCGATCAATGCGGCGGCAAGCTCAGGCGTATCGACCGTTTCGATCGTGCTCCGGCGATACCGCTGGTCGTCAACGATGGCCTTTAGCCGGTCAGGAGGCAGGCGTACGAGGCTCTTGTAGACATTGGCCGGGTCGGAGTGATGCAGCACGACGCCGTCGCCGTCGACCAGCATCGCGGTACGTGAAGTCGAGGCCCGGGAAGACTCCAGAAGCGCAGCAACCGAGCTCGCGCGGACGCGCAGCGTGACGACCCCAACGACATCGCCTTTCTCGTTTTTTACCGGATTGGCGAAGTACGCTCCGGATGCACCTGCGGTCGCACCTACAATGATGCCCGTGATATGCGGCCTTCCCTGACTGGCTTCCTGAAAGTACTTCCGGAACTTGAAGTTTCCGCCGGGCACCGATTTGTTGGTCGATGTCAGTGCGGTGCCGCGCATGTCGAGTATCGTTGCGACATCGATATCTGGATTGACTCGCACCAATCGCTCCAACTTGCCGCGTATCGCCTGCGTGCCGGAATCGTCAGGGCGGCGCAGAAAGGCAACGAAATCCTCGTCGCTCGCGACATAGGCGCAGAGATTCCTGCTGTCGACTATGAGTTGCGAGATACGGCCGGCTACGCTGGCGGCTAATTGCTCGAGGTTGCGCAGTTCGCCGGCACTCACCCGCTCGACGCTGCCACGGTAATTGAACAGGGCGGTGATCAGCATGGGCACGAGCGCGGCGAAGACCATCGCGATCATCATGCGCGCCGCGAGCGGCCACGACGAAGGCTTGGAAAGATTGGCAACGCCTTGGCTGAGCTTGGCTTTCATCAGGCGCGACGACCGCAGTGCCGCGCCCCACCCCACGTCCTTACCGTCGTTGCCGCCCGCATTGAGGGCCAGTTGAAGGTCCAGCGACTCGACGTGCGCGCCGTAGAGCGCCTTGCGCCACTCGGCAACATCCCGAGGGCGGTCCTTGGACTCCGGAGCCAATGCCCAGTCGATCGCCTTCAGGAACGCCTCGCTGTAACGGCCCTTCGCGGCCTCCACGGCCGGTACGAAGGGATCGATCATCGCCATCCGATCCGGTGCCCCAGGCGGCTTCTTGCCCGTTAGCATCCAATAGAAGGTGGCGGCGAACGCGTACAAGTCCGTGTACGGACCCTGCTCCGCATTCACGTACTGCTCTATCGGTCCGTAGCCAGGCGTGACTATGGCCTCGGCCTCGGTGTGGTCGTCGGCAGCGCGGCGGGCCGCCCCGAAATCGAGCAGGACGAGCGAACCGTCGGCGTCCCTCACAAAGATATTGTCCGGCTTGATGTCGCGGTGCAGAAAGCCAGCCTCGTGGACGATGGCCAGTCCGTCGAGTAGCGGCGCGAACAGCGACAGCAACTCCACCTCCGACATGTCAGCATGCGTCACCCACCAGCGTTTGAGCGATTCGCCGTGCTCGTACTCGAGCACCATGTAGGCCGTGTTATTCGCCTCGAAGAAGCGCGCCACGCGCACGATGTTTGGGTGACGGAATGTCGCAAGGGTACGCGCCTCCACGAGGTAGTTCTCGAGGCCTCGCTCGTATGCTTCCTCGACGTCGCAGCTGCGGGGCGTCACTGTCACGTCGGCTTCGCGACGTGCCAGTTGTTCCGGCAAATACTCCTTGATCGCGACCTTGGCGTTGAGGTTGACGTCGTTCGCGAGGTAGGTGATGCCGAAGCCACCTTGCCCAAGCACGCTCATCACGCGGTACTCATGGAGACAATAACCGGGCGAAAGGGCGATCGGCTCCTCGCGAGTCGGCGCCTTGGTGGACGCCGCAGCGAGATTTATACGCGGGACCACGACAGTCGGCGCGGTCGCCGACGTATCATCCGGGTCGCCGCCTCCCCTTCCATCCGCGGATGCCGGCGCTTTCACCTGCGACGGCTTGCTTGTATCGTCGGAAGAAATTCCGGGATCACCCTCAGGCATGGTCGGACCGGCGGCGCGTCTGGCTGTGTCCCGTGCAAGACGCGTGATGTCTTCCAGCGTGTCACGATCACGGTCGTCCGGTGCGTTCGACGACTGTGCGCCCGGAGCGACGGGCCCACTCGCGCCGGCCGTATGCGGCACGACGTCCCGCGCCAGCCGCGTGATGTCTTCCAGCGTGTCGCGATCGCGGTCGTCAGCAGTAGGCAGCGACGAATTCGTCCTGCTCGGTGTTTGGGATGAGCCGCCCCCGATCGAGCGCTGTTCGCGCGAAGGCTGAGCGGTAGCGACCGGGACGAAACGACCTAGGTCGGGTGTTCGAGGTCGCATCGATGCGTCCCCTGCTCCTGCCTTGACCGATGCGGCTCGCGCCGGCTCCGCTGCCCGCTCGTCGGTCTCTTCCGGCGCGTCGCGATTGTTATCATTCGAGGAACGCATAAGTTATGCTCGCGGAAGGATGACGCTAGAATTATATTACATGAAGATTTCTGGCGCTTTGATGATATGCCCGCTTCACGGTTTTCCGCGGGAAACTGAACCCGGCCCCCCCCCCCCCGAATCATGAAGATCACGCCCGTCACTCTTGTTGGAAGACAACTCCGGTTGGAACCCTTGTCAATGGGTCATGTGCAAGACCTCGATTACGCGTGCAAGGATTCACCCGATGGACGACGCTCCATATGGCGCTACCTGCTGGATGCGCGGGTTTACCGCGAGGGCGGGATGTGCGGTCTGGTTGCCGAACTGCTCGAGCGTCAGGCTGCGGGTACGGATCTGCCCTTCGCGATCATCGATCTGCGTACCGGGAATGCCGTCGGCACGACGCGGTTCATGGAGATCGACATCCCCAGCCGCTGCGTGGAGATCGGCACTTTCCTCGGCTTGAATTTCCAGCGAGAAGGGTTGAATATCGAAAGCAAGCGGCTCATGCTCAAGCACGCTTTCGGAACGCTCGGCGTCATGCGCGTGCAGTTCAAAATCGACCACCGCAACTTCGCCTCGCTTGATGCAATCGAGCGCATTCGCGCCTACCGCGAGGGGGTACTGCGCGAGCACATCCTGCTCGCCGACGGCACCAAGCGCTCCTCCGTCTACTACAGCATCCTCGAATCCGAATGGCCGGCTATCGAACTGCATCTCGACTCGCTGACTTGGCGTGCAGGTCATTGACTCAATGGATTCGCTTGCCATCAGGCTGCTCTGGATTGCCTCCTGCGTGGTGAGCTTCGCGGTGGCGATGACCGGACTTTTGCTCTATTTCAAGTATCAGAACGTCGTTAGCGGCTTGCAGCGAGATCGCGCGCTCGTCGTCGTGCGTGAGATCGCCGAACTCGCGGAACGCGATCTCACGCTGGGCCAGGACTTTTCGAGCTTCGCTACGCTGCCCGACGTCGTGGCCAGGCGGCACAGCGGCGAGGCGTTCTTTCGCCGCATAGACGTCACCAGTCCGCAGGGCAAGATCGCATACTCAACAAGCAAGCCGCACATCGGCGCCCACTTACCGGCCGAATGGGCCGCGAAACTCAGACCCGGCATCGCGGCGAGCTACTTTGCACCCGAGCGCCATACCGCGGTCGCCGCCTATCCGATCCACAACAGTCTCGATCAATTGGCCGGGTTCGCAGTGGTGCACTATGCGCGCGAACTGGAACACGAGGCAATGTCCCACTTCGCACGCGAGATGCTGGTCATTTGCCTGATTGCGACGATCACGTTCGCCCTGCTCCTGTTCCTCGCCCTGCTCCGGTTCCACTCCCGGCTGGAGAAGGTGTTTCGAGCATCGGCGGAAAGCTTCGAACGCCACCAGGCGCCACCCCCGGCACTCGCCCTCGAGTTGCAGCAATCCAGGGAGAAGATCGCAGAGGCCATCGCGGCAATCGAAGCTAGTGGCGATGCCCTGGAACAGGCGCGGTGAGACACCTCTCGTTCTTCCAGCGTCAGCGCATCACTGTCGCGATCGCCATCCTTGCCCTGGTGTCGATCGCGATCGCCGGCACGGTGTTGCTCGCTCGACGAAGCTTCGAAGTGACGATATCCCCGGCCGTGCTGGGCAAAGCAGAGACCGCCGGACATTCACTCGCGAGCACCCTCGGCCAGGGTG
>JBIKKL010000354.1:0-5417 GCA_044360365.1 Burkholderiales bacterium
CGTTTGTCACATGGCGAGCGGCAGTCAACGGGCATAGCCTGCACTCCCTGATTGACGCCCCGGGAGTCATAGCGTGAAACTCGTCTTTCGCCAGCACGCCATCGAGCGCATGTTCCAGCGCGGCATCGGCACGGACGACGTGGCCGCCGTGGTGACGACGGGGCAGGTGATCGAATCCTATGCGGACGATACGCCTTATCCCAGTGCCCTGTGGCTGGGCTTTCCCGGCGGGGTGCCGCTGCACGTCGTGGCGGCTGACTCGCTGCTGGCGGGAGAGCGTATCATCATCACCGTGTACCGCCCCGACCCGGCGCAGTGGGCGCCGGACTGGTCCACCCGGAGACAGCCATGAAATGCCCGATCTGCAAACACGGTGATACTCACCCGGGCCGCTCGACGGTCACGCTCGAGCGCAACGGCGCCACGCTCGTCTTCAAGGACGTGCCCGCCGAGGTGTGCGCCAACTGCGGCGAGGCTTACCACTCGGAGGAAGTCACGCGCGATCTGCTGCGTCAGGCCGAGCTGGCCGCCTCCGCCGGCGTGGAAGTCGGCGTTCGCAAGTACGCTGCCTGATTTGCCGCTGCCTTGCTTGGGTACCTGATGACCCGGCATCTCTGCCACTACGCAATCGTTCGCTTCGCCCCCTTCGTCGAGACAGGCGAGTTCGCGAACGTCGGCATCGTCATGCTCGGGCCGAAGCACCGGTTCTTCGACTTCAAACTGCTCGTGTATCGCTACGCCCGCGTGACCCGCTTCTTCGAGCATCTGGATGCGAAGGTGTTTAGAGAAACGATGCGCATGATGCGCGACGAGCTGCAGCGAGCGGCCGCGCTCCTTAAGGGGCAGGGCTTCGATCCTCGCACCACGACCGCAGACCCGACGATGGCCCGACGACTCTTCGAAGAGATTGTCCGCCCGCGCGAGACGATCCTTCGCTTCAGCGCGATTCGGGACGTCCTCACCGACGACCCGCAAGGCAAGCTCCAGGAACTCTACGGCTACTACGTCGAGCGCAACTTCGCCGGCACCCGCGAGTACCAGGAGCAGGTACTCGAACGCGGCCTGCGCCAGATGCTGCAGCAGGCCCGGATCGCCCGGCGCTTCGAGCGCGCCGATGTCGGCAATGCCGATTACCACGTCGCCTTTCCCTTCGTCGAGCGACGGGAGGAGGAATACGTCAAGGCGATCAAACCACTGCACCTCGCGCAGGACGATCCGAGCCGCATCCTCGACCACGGCGGCCAATGGGTGTGGCGCGTGCAGATGCTCAAGCAGCGCGAATTGCTGCCGCCGCAGGTGCTGTTCGCCGTGAGTGGTCCGCAAGGTGACGCGCCGCGCCGCCATGCCGTCGGGGAGATTGTCGACCGCCTCCAGGAAGCAGGGGTAGCCGTCGTCGACTACGCGCAAAAGCAGCGGATCATCGAGTTTGCTGCGGCCTGAGACGGGATCGTTCAAAGGGTCGAAGATGCGTTATGCGATCGTGATCGAGCGTGCACACGGCAACTACTCGGCTTACGTCCCCGACCTGCCGGGCTGCATCGCAACGGGCACTTCCCGCGACGAGGTCAGGGCGGAAATCCGCGAAGCGATTTCGTTCCATCTTCAAGGCATGCGCGAAGACGGCTTGACCATTCCGCAGCCCGGGAGTCATGTGGGATACGTGGATGTCTCCGGTCACTGATGAAAGCCACCGCATGAAACGCATGATCTGCAAGCACGGTGAAACCCAGCCAGGCCGCTCGACGATGAAGTTCGAACGCAGCAGCGCGACGCTCGTCTTTAAGGACGTCCCTGCCGAGATATGCGCCACCTGCGGCGAGACCTGCCACTCGGAAGACGTGACGCGCGACTTGCTCCGCCAAGCCGAACACGCTGTGTTCGCCGGAGCGCAAGTCCTCGTGTGCAAGTACACCACCTGACGAAGCGGCTGCACCTGGAGGGGACTTATGAAACCCGAAGATCAACGCAGCTTTGAATCGATATCCGCGCGGGACCGCGAGCGCGATGAAGCCTGGGACGCGCTGGCCGCTCGTCGCAGTACGCAGATCGAGTCGGGTGAGGAGACGCCTGTTCCTGTAGCAGAGGTTCTCGCACGTCTGAGAGCGGAGCTGAAGTGAGCGGGCAAACCTGCAATTCTGGAGCGACACTCCATGATTGCAACGATGATTCGACGACGGCTGCAGTTGGTTCGACTGCGCTGGTCGAAATCCCTGCCGTTGGACTGTGCGCGGGTCACAACCGGTTCGCGTGACGACTCGTGTGCACGTAATCGCTGTCAACGGGTTACGTACACACACGCTATCGATTTCAGCGCAAGGCAGCCGTGGTCGGTATACGGCGTGGCCAGGCACCCTGCGCGGGGTAGCAGGCCTATACCTCTTGCCATATCGACCGAGCGTCTGCAGTTGCATAACGTTGGCGCATGTCTCGTCAGCCAACGGAGCAACCGATGCATCCAGGTACCCAACACACCCTTTGCAGCGCACCGCTCCTCCCGTTAACGTGCGCTGGCGCTCGGGCATGATGGGCCCGATCGATGAAGGTCACACACTACTTCGCGTCGATACGGCTGCGTCCGGATCGGGCGGCGATTCGCGACGAGTGGATCCAGCGGGCTATCGACGCCCCGCTGTTGGAGTCGATCCAGTCCGATGGACGAATCAGGCGATGGGTTCAGGTGCCTGAAATGGAGAACCGCTACCTGCGCGTCGTCTTGCTGGATGACCGCGAGACGGTTCACAATGCGTTTTTCGATCGAAGGTTCACGCCATGAAAGTCCGCTATTTCGCTGATACGGACACACTGCTGATCGAGTTTCGAGAGGCGGACATCGTCGAGAGTCGGGATCTCGACGAGAACACGGTGCTCGATGTCGATGCTCAAGGGCAGGTTTGCGCCATCACGGTAGAGCACGCATCGCGGTGGACAGGCGCGCCGCAGTTTTCCTACGAGCAGATTGCGGCGTGACGCGCTGGCCGATCGAATCAGCCTCCCATACCCGCGGCATCACGCCGCCCTAGCAACAAGCAACAAACCACGGGCGTATCCCGTATGGCAGGCGCTGATATCCGTCCGACTACAGCGGCTTGACCCCCGCACTCTTCATCACCTTGCCCCAGCGATCGGTTTCGTTCTTGTGGTACGCCTCGAACTCGGCAGGGCTCACGCCCCCGGTCGTCATGGTGTAACGGCGGAAGAACTCGATCGTCTTGGGATCGTGCAAATAGCGCGTCGAGGCTTCATTCCAGCGCTGAACGAGATGCTTCGGCAGATTCTTCGGGCCGTAGAGACCGTACCAGGACACGGATTCGAATCCCGGCACGCCCGCCTCGGCAACGGTCGGCAAGTCAGGGAATTGCTCCTGCCGCTTGGCGGAAGTGACGGCAATCCCTCGCACTCGCCCCGCCGTCACATGTGGCAGGATCGTACTGGCGGCATTGAAGAACACCTTCACCTGACCGCTGATCACGTCGATCAGCGCAGGCCCCCCGCCCTTGTAGGGCACATGAAGGATGTCCGCCCCGGTCATCGACTTGAACATTTCGAGCGTGAGATGATTGGTACTGCCTACACCCGACGAAGCGCCGGAGATCTTGCCGGGCTGCGACTTCGAAAGCGCGATCAGATCCTTCACTGTCTTGACCGGAACTGCGGGGTGCACGACCAGCACCTGGCAACTGCTCGTAAGCAGATTGACCGCCGTAAGATCGTTCGTCGTGCTGAAGCTCAACTTGCTGTACATGGTCGGCATGATGGCGATCGCCGAGCTGTTGACCAGCATGGTGTAGCCGTCGGGCTCGGCACGTGAAACGATCTCCGTCCCGATCGTGGTTCCCGCCCCGGGGCGGTTGTCGACGATGACCTGCATATGCCAGGCTTCGGTGATCCCTGCCGCCAATGCGCGCGATACGACATCGACGGATCCACCCGGCGAGTAGGGATTGATCAGCCGCATCGGGCGGGTTGGAAAATCCGTCTGTGCCTGAACGATGCCAGTCGTCCCGGCAGCGGCCGCACAAACGCCCATCAGCATTCCCCGCAGCACCTCGACAGCGCGCATCGTGGCCTCCTCCTCGACAAGTGGCTCGTTCGAACACGAACTCACCAGTATTCGCCTGTGCCTGTCGAACGGTCAATAGCGGCTGACACGTAGGTTGTTTACCGCGATGGCATTTCGAAGCCATGGTGGAACAAGCTCGGCAATACGCCCAAGAGCGAACTGCGCGGCTCAGTTAGCGCCCGAATGCCCTATGCCCACGAAGACTTGACCCGTCCGACCATCGACTCACGCGCGATCCTAGGGGTCTTACAACTTCTGCCATATCGCTCGTGTACACAGCCCGCGCTAACTTGTCGACCATTAGCCTTGTATCGCTTATGAACGGGGTGGTCTGTTTACGGTGAGCACCAAGCCGAATAGCCGAAGAGGGTCGAGTCTCGACAGCTTTCTCGAAGAGGAAGGGGTCAAGGATGAATTCCAGGCACAAGCCATCAAGGAAGTCATCGCGTGGCAGCTCATGCAAGCCATGGACGAGCGCAAGCTCTCGAAGAATCGCATGGCCAGCCTCATGCACACGAGCCGGGCGCAACTCGATCGGCTGCTCGATCCCGAACGGGACGTCACGTTAACCACGCTTCAGCGCGCAGCGAAGGTACTCGGTCGGGAGATCCGCATCGAACTGGTGTAGTCGGCCATTCGGTCGCATTTGGTCGGACAACTCGCGCTCGCGAATCGAACTTCACCGCGCATAAAGTCGAGCCCAAGCCCGCACCGCCCTACCACCGCAACAATCGCCTCCCGATCAGCGCACCCACCACTGCGGGAATCAGCATCCCCAGCAGGTACCACACGGCCACGAACGGCGCCGCCATCTCGGGGCAATGCAGGGAATAGACAAACGCCGCGATCGCTCCGCCGGTGAAGCCGACAGCTGCGCCGGCAAGCGCGGGACGCGTCGGCGCAAAGTCACGCGCGAGCCACATGAGGAGCCCGACAGCGGGAATCGAGAGCAGCGCGATGTTCGTCGGGCACGACTTCCATGTGGCGCCGAGCAGCATGGGCAGGCGCTCGCCGGCCTCTGCACCAAGCAGCGCGGCGACGGCCAACGCCAACATCAACAGCAACGGCGCGGCGATACCGAACGGCGCCGCTGCCAACTTTCGCCCAGGCAGGAACAGTCGCCACGCGACGAGCAGTGCCGCCACGGCGAGCGCCGCCGCATAACCGAGTTTCCCCCAGAACATCGGATCGGCGGCGGCCTGCGTGAGATCGGGGCGCAAGCCCAGCGTCACCGCCATCAGCACGAAACTCGCGAGGAGCGCCGCAGCGCCGATGGCAACCCAGCGGCCGCGGCCCTGCTTTGCCGCCACCGGCTCGGCATTTCGAGCCAGCATCGCCACGAGATCATCCGTCTTCA
>JBIKKL010000428.1:0-4665 GCA_044360365.1 Burkholderiales bacterium
TGCTGCAGTATGTTCGGGCCCAGCCGAATACGCAGTTGCCGTCCTGTTTGATGCCTGAGCGGTTGGAACCCGTTCACGTTGTCGTCGAAGAGCCCATGATCCAGATTCGCGGGAGGCCTGAGGTCGAGGCGCTGGTCAAGGAGCTGGCGCCCCAGTATGCGATCGATCCGCAGCTTGTGATGGCGCTGATTTCCGTGGAGTCCGCCTTCAATGATAAGGCGGTGTCGCCCAAGAACGCCCAGGGGTTGATGCAGCTCATCCCCGCAACAGCGGAGCGCTTCGGCGTCAAGCGTGTGTTCAATCCCGCCGAGAACATCAAGGGCGGGCTGGCCTACTTGCGTTGGCTGATGGCTTATTTCCAGGGCGAGGTTCGGCTCGTTCTGGCCGCCTACAACGCGGGCGAAGGTGCGGTGGAGCGCTTCAAAGGCATTCCGCCGTATGCGGAAACCAAGAACTACGTTCAGCGCATCACATCCATGTACAAGCAGCCGAATCATCCCTACAGTGCCGAAGTCGTGGCACCGTCGGCAGTGATGAACCTAATTCGGCGCGGCGGCTCCTGATCGCTCTTTGCACGGCGCCTCGTTCGCGGGCCGATAGATCAGATCCCCTGGAGGATCCGTTTGTACGATTCGTCGTTTCGCACCCGTGTATTGACTGACGACTCGCCGGCCCGCAGCGGACGACTGCGCCTCCTCGTATTTCTTGTCGTTTTCTTGATCGTGGCCGGCATCGGGCTGGCGTACGACTATTCCCGTCCCGCCGTCTATCGGGCAACCGCACGTGTCGCGGTCGAGCCGCCGGGGCTCGACGATGCGGCCGCCAAGGCGCAGTTCGCGGTTTCCGAGGCGTTGGCTTTGCAGAAATCGGACATCCTCTCCGCCGTGGCGGCATCGCTCAGCCTGCCGGAAGCCGATCTTTCATCCGCGGCCGCGGAGCAACGGCTCATCGCCGAAGCGGTTGCGCAGACGAACGTCATCGAACTTCGGGCGGACGGCACCGATAGAACCGGCGTCGTCGCATTGCTGGCTGCGTGGATCGACGCTTATCAGATCAGCCGACGTCAGACGGATCGGGTAGGCGAGTCCGAAGCCAGCGCGGAGGCCCGGCATGCCGTTGCAGTTGCGGAGAAGTCCGTGGCGGCCAAGCGCCAGGAGATCGAGGCCTACCGGCAACGATACGGGATCTCCTCGACCGAACGGGAGGAGAATCCGGCGGCTGCACGCTTGAAGGGGTTGCATGCCGCTCTGAACGACGCCGCAGCCAAGGAGGTCGCCGCCGAAGCGAAGCTCAAGTCGATCGACGACAACCTCACCTCCGGCAAAGGGTATGTTCGCGCTGCCGACCGCAGCATGATTGCCAACCTTGAAATGCGCGCAGTCGAACAGCGGGAGCGGATGAAGGATCTCGAACACGACTTTACCGCGCAGTATCTTGCGCTGGATCCGAAATACAAGTCGCTCAAGGCGAACCTGCAGCGCCTGGAGCAGCAGATCGAAAAGGAGAAGCAGCGCAGCCAGAGCACGGCCAAGGTGGAGGCGCAGGAAGAATACGCCGGTGCCCAGCGCACCACGCTCAAGATCCGCGAGCAGATGGACGTATTGCAAAAGGATACGCAGTCGTTCTCGACGCGCTTCCTGGAGCTCAAGCGCATGACGACCGACCTCGATCTGCTGCAGGAGAGCCGGCGCGAAGCGGTCGCCAAGCTTCGGCGCATCGATACGGCGTTGAAGCCTGCCGCGGTCAGAATCCAGGTGTTGACGGCACCCGCGGCCATGCCCGAGCCGATCGACCCTCCGTATACGCGCGATGCGGCAATTGCGCTCGGTGCGGCCCTCGTCGTGGCGATCGGCGTGGTGGCCTTGGGCGACTATCTGCTTCGCCAGCCGAAAGCGCCGGAGCCGCCCATGCAACCGATTATCCAGATTGCGTATCCCTCGCTCGGCGATGCCGGGGTCCTGGCAGCAGAGCAACGATCGCTCGGCGCACCCGCGGCCCCGATGCTTTCGGCTCCCGCCGCCATGCGCATCGGCGAGCTGAGCGTGGAAGACGTCAGGGTGCTATGGAATAGCGCCGATCGGCAGGGCCGGCTTATCGTCGCGCTGCTGTTCACGGGAATAGCGCCAGGCGAGCTGGGGATGATTCGAGGTCGAGATCTGGACCGCGAGCATGGATTCGTCGATGTCCCGGGGGCGTCGGCCCGGCGCGTCACGCTCGTCGAGCCGTTGCGCAGCGAATTGACCTCGTTGCTTGCCGACCCCGCGAATGATCCTGCGCAGCCGATCATCGCCGACGGCACAGGCCAATCCCTTTCGGAAGCGGCGATCGACACGCAACTCGCGTGCTGTGCGCACGACGCGGGGTTGCGCCAACCAGAATCCGTAACGGCCGGCGCGCTGCACTTTACCTATGCGGCTTACCTTGCGCGCCAGGGCATTCGTATGGCCGCCCTGCACACGATCGTCGGGCGATTGAGCGGCGAGTGGACCAACGAACTACTTCGACTGTCGCCGCCTGCGGGGCTTGTCGACACGTCTGCTGTAGAACGGACTTATCCGGCGTTCAAGAGCGCCTGAGCCATCGCTCGTTGCGCGGTTACTGAGCTATCTTCGCCTGCTGCATGAGTTCGAGCACGTGGATGGACGGTATGGCGTACGTGATGCCGCTCGGACGGGTGATCGCTTGTTCTCGGGTGCCTTGCACGAATACGCTGTTGACGATGCCATAGACGCGCCCGGTGGCCGGGTCGTAGAGCGGGCTGCCGCTGTTGCCCGGGAAAGCCGTGGCGTCCAGCTGCAGTACGCCGTAGGCCGCGCTACGCAGGCGACTGATCATCCGCGGGTTGAGCTGCTTGGCGGTGATCCCCGGGCGCGCAATCGGAACGATGGCGGAGAGGGTGGCCTTGTGGGTCGCTGGGTAAAGGCCGAGCGCCATTCCGATCGGAAAGCCGGTGAAGGCGAGATCCTGGCCCTCGCGCAAATCGGCAGAATCGCCGACGATGAGCGCAGGCACGGGCTCGCCTTCGAAGCGCAACAGAGCGAGGTCGCGCGCGCGGTCCACGGCGACGATCTGGCTCGGCCGACCTTCCGCACCTTCCGCGCTGCCGACGAGGACGATCAGCCCTTCGAGACGCTCGATGTTGAGGTCTTTCGCGACCACGTGAGCATTGGTAATGGCGTGTCGACCATCCGCCACGACAAAGCCGGTGCCGTTGAACACGGTCGCCGGGCTACGGGTTTTCTGAAACGTGCCGATACCCACGATCGATGGCTTAATTCTTGCGATCGTTTCGGGGAGCGTTTGAGCGATTCCGGGCGATGCGTGGAGCAGGCACAGGAGTAGGGTCATCGCGATCGGACGTACGATGTTTGCCAGGAAATCAATGTGTCGGGTTTTCAGCATGGTCGAATGGGGGGGGCGAGTGGAGCGGTACAGGATAATCGAGCCTGAAGGCGCGTGGTGCGGCGTGAAGGGCGATCGGGATCCCCAGAATTCAGAACGAGCGGCCACTGAACGTGGCATGCCGGCATTGGAGGGCGACCTGGCGAAGGTCTTCCCAAGGATGGAATTGCAGTGCAATAGGAGCGGTCAATGAGTGTAGTCGCAGTCGTCGGTCTCGGATATGTGGGATTGCCCCTGGCGGTCGAGTTTGGCAAGCAGGGGCGGACCATCGGGTTCGATCTGTCGAACGAGAAGGTCGAGGCGTATCGCCGGTTCGTGGATCCGACCGGGGAAGTCTCGACGGATGATCTCAAGGCCTCGAAATACCTGGAGCCCACGACGAACCCAGAGGCGCTTCGCGAGGCCGATGTCATCGTCGTTGCGGTGCCGACGCCGGTGGACGATGCTCATCAGCCCGATTTCTCGCCGCTCGTCGGCGCAAGCACGAGTGTCGGCAAACACATGAAGCGCGGCGCGATCGTCGTATACGAATCGACCGTCTATCCCGGAGCCACTGAAGAAGTCTGTATTCCCGTGCTGGAAAAGCACTCCGGGATGAAGTGGAAGCAGGATTTCCACGTGGGCTACTCGCCCGAGCGCATCAACCCGGGCGACAGGGAACACACCCTGACCAAGATCGTAAAGGTGGTCTCGGGCGATGATGCAGCGACCCTTGATAAAGTGGCTGGCCTGTACGAGTCGATCATCAAGGCAGGGGTTCATCGGGCCTCCAACATCAAGGTGGCCGAAGCGGCGAAGGTCATCGAGAACACCCAGCGCGATCTCAACATCGCCCTCATGAACGAGCTGGCCATCATCTTCGACAAGATCGGCATCGACACGATCGAAGTACTCGAAGCCGCGGGGACGAAGTGGAACTTCCTGCCGTTCCGCCCTGGGCTCGTTGGCGGTCACTGCATCGGTGTCGATCCGTATTACCTCACGCACAAGGCGGACAAGCTCGGCTACCATCCCCAGGTCATACTCGCAGGTCGCCGCATCAACGATGGCATGGGCAAGTTCATCGCCGAGCAGACCGTGAAGCACATGATCCGCAACGGTTCGAAGGTCAATGGTGCGCACGTGAACGTGCTGGGCTTGACCTTCAAGGAAGATTGTCCGGATCTTCGCAATTCACGCGTGATCGACGTCATTCGCGAACTGCAGTCCTATGGGATCCAGGTCCATATCCATGATCCCGTAGCCGATGGCGCCGAAGCGCAT
>JBIKKL010000355.1:0-5414 GCA_044360365.1 Burkholderiales bacterium
TCCAGGTGGGGAAGACTTCCGGCTCGACAGGTCCAGCGTCGCCAAGGGGGCTATGTGCGACTTGTCCTCGCGGAATGGGCGAAGATGCCGTGATATTCCGGCCTTCATCGGCCTATGCCGGCGACCGAAGCCAAGTATAAAACTGTCCTTGAGTCTGGAAACGCACATGAGCCCACGAAGAGTCATCGTCTTGCGGTCGTTTGTGCCAGGCGTCGAGCGACGAGCTGCGCCTTGGGCGTCTCTGTCCATCGACAGAGCTTGGAGCAATGACTGAAGACACCCTAACGACCGAGGTCCGCCGCGAATCTTGGCTCGACGCCTTTTCGCGCTATCGCTCGGCACCCGGCGTGAGTCCGAGTGATGCGCGGCGGCGACTGGCGTACCTCGATGCGCTCCTTTACGACTGTTGGCGCCTGGGCGAGCGGGTCATCCTGATCTGGTGCAGTACGGGGAGAGACATCGCGCTGCTTTGCTTTCCCCACTTCGCGCTCGCCGAGTATGTTTCCGGGGTGCGACGAATCAAAGGCGAGCCGGCGCCGCCTGCCTACATCGATTCCCTCGCCACACGCGCCAAGCATGTCGACTGCACGCGCTTTCAGGAGATCGCACACAAACTCGGCGTCGACCCGATCGTCCTGCCCCTGCCGTTCGACCCGAGCCGTGAACTCGGGGGAGAACTCGTGGACGCCCTGATACGCCGCTACAGCGTATCGCTGTTTCACGATCGTGCCGTGGTGCTCCTGGATATCGTCGGCTTCTCGACCTACGAACCCATCGAGCAGGCCACCCTGCTCAACAGTCTCTCGTATTCCATCAATTCCGCCTACGACAAGCTGTCGGGCAAGGACGGGCGCATCCAGTTCGCGCGCAGTCCCACCGGCGACGGCTTCTACATATGGAACCGGTCGGCGGACGAGCAGGGCAACATTCAGCTCTACAAGCTGATGCTGCTGTTGCTGGCCGACAATGCGCTGGCGCGTGCGAAGGCGCGGACCCGGGCCGTACCCGAACTGCGCTCGGGCTTTCACATCGGGGAACATTACGAATTCTTCCAGCCTGAGGGCCTATCCCCTTCGCTCACGAGTTACCTGGTCGGGCAAGTGACGATCGATCTCGCCCGCATGCTCGATCAAGCCATGGCGGGTCAGATCGTCATCGGGGATTTTCCGCAGCCGAGGCTCGAAAGTGGTGAGCAGGTCGAGTCGGCGGCCGACTTCGTCTCGCGGATGCAGCGCGAAGTGACGGATCTCGCCGGGATCCGCCTTGCAGGTGAGCATGTGCGAGACATCCGTTGCTACCTGACGGGGCCGTTGCGACCCGACGGCGCCTACGGCATTTCGCGCTACGGCGGCATCGACAAGCACGGCATGCTGCGTTGGATGTTCAATGCGAAGATCAACATCCATCGCCGTGATGCTTCGCCGATTTATCTCGGCATCCGCGATGCGGAGGTGCGCGGGTTCAAGGTCGAGAAATTCCGATAGGCGCTCGGGCCGGCGGGCCGAGCGAGGGTGTCTGGACGGCCCGAAGATACCCTCGCCGAGCGCGATCGGCCTTCGAGTCGATGTCGGGATCCGGTCGACAGCGGGCACCAAGCTGAATATCATCGGCTCCATTCGCAAGACGGGTTTCCGGCCGGCACGACGCCGTCGCGCCTCGGGACGTTTTTGCAATGATCAATTTCATCGACGGGAGCAGTTATGGGACGAGGCGACGCACGTACACGCAAGGGCAAGATCTTCAAGGGCAGCTACGGCAAGACGCGTCCCCGCGGCTTGAAGAAGCCTGGGACGGCGGCTGCACCGGCCAAGAGCCCGGCGCGCAGAGGGTCCTGAGCTTCCCCATGAGCGGCACGCGATGAATCCCCTTCATCGCGTGTTCAGGCCCTCCTGACCGGAGGGCCATCGGCGCTTGGCGGCAAGAGCGTCCGGCGCAGGACAGTGCGTCCTTCCTAGCGTTTCTTCCCTACCATCCACACGCCCGCGAGAACGAGCGCCGCTCCGGCAATTTGAACGAGCGTAATCGTTTCACCGAGGACAAGCGCTGCCAATACGATGGTCGACACGGGCCCGATCGAACTCGTGATCGACGCCCGGTTGGTGCCGATGCGGCGCATTCCCTCCGCCATGGCCCACGTCGGCAAGACGGTGCAAAGGATGGCCATCATCGCCCCATACGCGTAGACGGGCAACGGCAGATCGAGGGCTGTCACGTCGCGTATGAGTACGAATTGGACGATGACCAGCAGGCTTGCGGTGCCGGATGCGTAGGCGGTGAATCGCGTCGAGCCGATGCGGGGAATCAGGGCGCCGCTGCCGAGCAGGTAAGCCGCGAACGTGAGGGTGCTGCAGAATACGAGTACGCACCCGACGGCGAGGTCGAGCGGTTCCTGGCTGACTGCCAGCGAGTTGCCGAGTACCAGCAGGATGCCGCCGTAGGTCAGCGTCAGTGCAATGACGTGCTCGCGTCTGACTCGTTGGCGAAAGATGAGCGCCGAGAGCAGCACGACGATCGTCGGCGTCAGGTAAAGGAGCAGCCGCTCTAGCGTCGCCGGAACGAAGATGAGCCCCATGAACGACAGCAGGCTCGACATGTAGTAGCCGAGAAATCCCAGCCCCAGCAACATGCCCCAGTCGGCGCGGGCGATCGGTGTCGCGGTGCGGCTGGCAGCCCATCCCATGACGATGAAGAAGGGTAGCGAAAACGCCATCCGCAGCATCATCAGTGTGACGGCGTCGACCCCATAGGGATACGAGAGCTTGATCAGTATGCCTCGACCGGAGAATCCGATCGAGGCGATCAGTACCAAGCCGACGCCGACGAGATCCGCGCGCGCCGTGCCGGCGGCATCGTTCGTCATCAGCGGCGGCGATTGCCGCCTCCCAGGATCGACCCGAGTACGCCCCGCAGGATTTGTCGGCCGACTTCGGAGCCTACGGCGCGTGCAGCGCTCTTGGCGGCGGCTTCGAGGATGCCTTCGCGCTGGCGTCCGGCCGCTTTTCCGCTGCCGCCGCCTGCACCGCCGAACAGTCCGCCGAGTCTGTCGAGAATCGAGCCCTGCGCGGCAGCTTCGCCCGGGGCAGTGGCCACGCTGCCTTGCCCGGCATTGAGCTTTTCGTAGGCTGATTCCCGGTCGACCACCGCCTCATAGTGACCCGCGATGGGGGAGGCTGCGACCGCCGAGCGGCGCTCATCGACCGTCATTGGCCCGATGCGACTGGCTGGCGGCAGGATCAGCACGCGGTCGACGATGCTCGGTGTTCCCTTCGCGTCGAGAAACGAGACGAGCGCTTCGCCGACGGCAAGCTCCGTAATCGCCTTCTCCACGTTGATCTTCGGGTTCGAGCGCATCGTCGTCGCAGCCGTCTTGACGGCCTTTTCGTCGCGTGGCGTGAAGGCACGCAGGGCATGCTGTACGCGGTTGCCCAACTGGCCGAGGACCGTTTCTGGAATATCGAGCGGATTCTGCGTCACGAAGTAGACGCCCACGCCCTTGGAGCGCACGAGTCGCACCACCTGCTCGATCTTGTCCAGCAGCGAAGCCGGCGCATCGTTGAACAGCAGATGCGCCTCGTCGAAGAAGAACACGAGTTCGGGCTTTTCCGCATCGCCCTTCTCCGGCAGGTTTTCGAACAATTCGGAGAGGAGCCAGAGCAGGAAGGTTGCATAGACCTTCGGTGAATTGAGGAGCTTGTCGGCCGCCAGGATGTTGATGTTGCCCCGGCCGTCTGCGCTGGTCTGCATGAGATCGGCGATGTTCAGGGCCGGTTCGCCGAAAAATTTCTCGCCGCCCTGATGCTCCAGTTCGAGCAGTCCGCGCTGGATGGCGCCGATGCTCGCCGCCGAGATGTTGCCGTACTGGGTGGTGAGCTCGCTCGCGTTGTCGCCGACGAACTTGAGCATGGCGCGCAAGTCCTTGAGGTCGATCAGCAGCAGCCCGTTGTCGTCGGCGATCTTGAAGGTTGCCGTGAGTACGCCTTGCTGAGTGGCGTTGAGATTGAGCATGCGCGAGAAGAGCAGCGGTCCCATCTCGGACACCGTCGCGCGGACCGGATGCCCCTGCTCGCCGAAGACGTCCCAGAACACGATCGGACATGCGCGAAACTCCAGGGGCGGCATCCCGAGAGCCGTCATTCGCTGCGCGATCTTCGGATGGTCCTTGCCCGGGGCGCCCATGCCGGACAGATCGCCCTTCACGTCGGCCATGAATACCGGTACGCCGATGTTGCTGAAGGATTCGGCCAGGCGCTGCAGCGTGACGGTCTTGCCCGTGCCGGTAGCGCCTGCAATCAGGCCGTGGCGATTCGCCAATGCCGGCAAAAGAAATACCTCGGAACTCCCCTTGCCCACCAGCATCGGTTCTGCCATGACCGCTCCCCGTGTTAAAATTTTCATTATATCAATCGACTATATGCATTCTACGGCGCGCTTGGGTGGCGGCGTGGTGCGTAACGTCATTTTTTCTGGAAGACGCCATGGCAGGTCACAGCAAATGGGCCAACATCAAGCATAAGAAGGCAGCCGCGGATGCGAAGCGCGGCAAGGTCTTCACCCGTCTCATCAAGGAAATCACCGTGGCATCCCGTCTCGGTGGGGGCGACGCCAATTCCAACCCGAGACTGCGCATGGCGATCGACAAGGCGCAGGAGCAGAACATGCCCAAGGACAACATCGAGCGCGCGATCAAGCGCGGCACGGGCGATCTGGACGGCGTGAACTACGAAGAGATCCGCTACGAAGGCTACGGCACCGCGGGCGCAGCGGTCATTGTCGACTGCCTTACCGACAACCGCGCGCGCACCGTCGCCGAAGTGCGTCACGCCTTTACCAAGCATGGCGGCAACCTCGGGACGGACGGCTCGGTCGCATTTCTGTTCAAGCACTGTGGTCAGTTCATCTTCGCGCCCGGGACCAACGAAGAAAAGCTCATGGAAGCCGCGCTCGAAGCAGGTGCCGAGGACGTCGTCACGAACGACGATGGCAGCATCGAGGTCGTCAGCGCGCCGACCGAATTCATCACCGTCCAAAGCGCGCTGGAGAAGTCCGGCTTCAAGGCCGAACTCGCTGAAATCACGATGAAGCCGCTCAACGAAACCGCCATGGTGGGCGACGACGGCGCGAAGATGCAGCGTCTCCTCGATGCGCTCGAAGGTCTCGACGACGTGCAGGATGTCTACACGACCGCCTTGATCGACGAGTAGTGACGGCGTTGTTTGTGGGATCGCCCCGGTCGTCGCTGCATTGCAGGAGTAGCCGGCAATGCTACGGCCGCATCAGGGTGCCGATCGTGCACGGACGCCTGTCCGGACAGCGATTCTGAACGCGCGCGCTCAGACCGAGCCGGCGGCGGTCGTCGCCGCGTTCGCCCCGGCCCTGTTTGTCGTCCTCTGGAGCAGCGGGTTCGTCGGCACGAA
>JBIKKL010000356.1:0-5405 GCA_044360365.1 Burkholderiales bacterium
CGCTGGACCGAGTGGTCGTCAATGATTTGCGCCTCCTCTACCTTGGTCAAATGGCGGCCAGACGCCAGTAAAGGGGGCGAAAGCGGTGGATGTGCTCGGTTTTTGGTTGGGCAGCGAGCTACGGGCTGCGGCATGGGTCGTCGCGGGAGGGCTGTTAGTGGCTCTGACTGGCGATGCCGTTGCGGCCAATCCCCCGGAGGTCCTACCGTCCGCCAGTGCGAAGGAAGCCGCCAGCCCCAAACGGTCACCTGCCAAGCCGTCATCGGGGAAGGTGGCGGTGGCGAACGAACGCCGTGGCGCTCAGGGCGATGAACTTGAGCGTGGCTTTGCCAGCAAGGACCTGACCGACGCCGAGGCGCAGTTGGCGTCGATTCGAGATGCGTTGGTGGCTCGCGTCATGGCTGCGCCAACTCGCGTGCTTTCGCTTGGATGGATTGATAGTGAAGGCGCATTACGAGAAAGTACGCAGTTCGCAACCGATGCCCGCGTTCGAGGTATCCGAGTTGTGAGTTATCTCAAGGAAAGCGAGGCGCAGGGGCGGCCCCAGGTGGTTGCTGAGGTCGATATGCCAGTTAGCCTACGGGCTCTCGGCTCGCAAAGGTCCGATTGCCTCGAAGGTCCTTCGCGCTGGCGTGTTCCACTCGCAGTGAGCGTTGCGATCGCTCCGGGGCTGCAAGGCCAGCAGGCGGGGATTGCGAGTTGGCTCGGGCATCAATTCGAACGCCGATTCCTGCTGGCCGCCGGAGATCTGCAGCGCTGGGCGATCTTCGAGCCATCGGATAGTGCCGATCGCTCGAATGCGCGCGGCGCATATCGTCGTGCCTTGCTCGGTACTGATCGCCCTTTTTCCGATTGGCGACTGCACCTTCAGGTTGACGTGGCAACACTGACGATCTCCCCACCATATCCCGTCGCCGCATGGTGGCGTAACCTGCGCAGTCAGGAGCCGGCCACGAAGGTGGTATGGCGCTCGCGCATGAGTCTACTGCGGCAGGGCGCACCCGAGCCGGTGTTCGAGGTCGCCCAGGACGTCCCGCTCGATCCAAGCGCGCGCGATATTGCGGCCCAGGTGCTCGAACAGTGGACAGACGCTCTCGCGGGTTGGATGGAGAAATTGGACGCGCAGGCTGCATGCACGCCCCTGGAGTTTGCTCTGGAACCTCTGTCGCCCGGAGAGTGGAGTATGCCTTTTGCCGCTCTGAGCGGCTTCAAGGCCGGTGACAAAGTGCTTATTTTGGATCGACGCAGTGTTCCCAGGAAGCTGCTCGAGCCGGGCACGCTCGGCCTGATGGTGTTGGCTGAGGTCGTGCGTGTCATGCCAAATCGTGCGGTTCTCCGGCAGATGGCTGGGCCGCAATTGCCTAGGGCAGGCGAATGGGTTGCCTTGCCGATCTGACACCTATTGCGAAGGGTGAACCGTGTGCAAAAAACTCTTACGGCGGCATGGGGTGGTGGTGCTGATGGGCGTCGTCGCCATTTTCTCAGGGCTTGCTAAAGCAGCCGACAGTCCGATGACGACCGAGGCGGCGCTACAAACTCTTTTGTCAGGTCAAGCGACCGGCGGTGGGGCGTTGGGGGAACAAGGAATTCAAGTGCGGCCTGTTCCATCCTCGGCGAAACCTGCGCCCGCGCAAGGCGGGCAAGGGCGTTTGGTCATTAGGGTGTCCCCTGGGCAGACTCTACGAGTTCTCCTTCGGCAGCATTTTGCAAATTCTCCCTTCGACGAGAAATTCCTGCAGCGCGTCTTCGTGGAACTCAACCCTGATGCCTTCGTGGGCGCGAATCCCCATCGACTCCGCTCGGGGGCCACGATCTGCTGGCCTATGTGCAGCCTGCGACTGTTCTCCAAGGGCAGGCGGCAAGGTCAGAGCCCGTTCCAGAGGCTACATTAGATCGTAAACGCTGGGTCCGCTATCCATGATCGGATGATCCAATGATTACCGGCACGGAGACCGCTCATCTGCTGACGCGTGCCTCCCCGATGATCTCGGAGGCGCGGGTGCCGATCGTGCAGCCGCGCGATGTCGTCGTGCTCGGCTTGCGCGAGGATCAATTGGTCCGCCTCACCGTGGAGGTGCGCGGCGAGGGGCTTAAGCTGATGCTGCAGGGGCGGGCGGTGCTTGTACCGCCCGGGTTTCCACTTGCCGCCGGGGACCAGCTCCTGGCGTCCGTGCATCTGCAGCGTAATGGCGCGGCTCAGTTGCGGCCCGTTCAGTCGGGAACCGTTCCCACAGCGCCCGGCGCAGCCGCAGACGCAGACGAAGCGCATCCCCCGGACCAAACAATTCTGCCTCGAATGGAGCGACTGTTGTGGCGCCCGCAAGGTCTCGCGGCATTGTTCGAGATGCTGCGACCGTCTGGCATTCAACGGTCTTTGCCGCCAGCGTTGCTTGCGCAGCCCGAAGTTGACCGACTGGTCGATCAACTAAGGCGCAATCAGCCCCGGATGGCGACCTTGTCGGGGTCGACACTGCGGCAGGCCATTCTTGAAAGCGGCTTTTTCACCGAGGCGTTGGTTGCGCGGCAGCAGACGGGGGGCGCGCGCGACGTGAAATCCTTGCTGCGAGAAATCCTTCGTTATGGGCAGCAGAGTGGAAATGACGCTCCTCGCATGCTGGCCGAGGCGATCGACGATATCGAAGCGGCACAATTGCGTGCTACGGAAAGTATGCACAACGGCGCACTCGTACTTCAGCTCGCGCTAGGATTCGCTGATGCGCCGCCGGTGAAGGTGACCTTGCAACGTGGTGGATCCGGTGCGGATGCTGCGAGTAACTGGTCTGTCGATCTGTTTAGCAGCAGCGAGGAGTGGGGTGATATCTGGCTCTGCGCACGAGTCGAGGCGGGAAGGCGCTTGGACATGACCATGTGGGCCGTGCGCGAAGATATTTGTCGCTTGGCATCGGAGAGAACAGGCGAGTTGACGGCAGCGCTTGGGCCATTTGAACTTGAGTTGAAGGGGCTGCAGATCGTGCATGGATCGCGACCCGAGAAGTCGAATGGGCCCGATGCGGGGGCCTCTGGGCAGGTAGTGGATCTCTCGGCATGAGCATCAAGCGTTATCGGCAAGCAGTTGCGCTCGAGTACGGGCGTCGAGCGACTCCGGTCGTCACGGCGAAGGCCGACGAAGAACTTGCGCTGCAGTTGGTTCAGGAAGCCCTGCGCCACGGGGTGCACTTGGCGCAAGATCCTCGACTCGTGGCCGTGCTCTCGAAGCTCGACATCGATCAGGAGATTCCCCGCGACCTGTACACCACGGTCGCTGTCGTTCTCTCGTGGGTATACTGGCTCAAGGGAATGCGCCCCGGCGACGAGAAGCGCTGAGACGGTCAGCCGTTGCCGTCCATGAGCCGACCCAGGCGAGTGGAGATGCGGCCGGTTCGATCGTATACCTCTGTCGGGAGACTGGACGCGGGCGCGGTTAACGCCTGTAGAGTTCCCTGAATGCTGGTGAGTTGATGCCTAAGAAGCGTCTCGTTTCTACGATGCGCGTCTCGGCAACGACGGATCAGGTCCTTGAAATCAGCCCGGCTTGCAGAGTTCGCTGTCTGCGGATCATGTTGCCTGACGTGCGTGGCGATTTGCTGCAGCAAAGCCTCCTTCGCCGATTGCAGCGATTCAAATTGATCGAAGTGCTGTTTCTTCAGTACATCGAACTCCTGCCCAAGTAGCGAAAGCAAGTCATGCGCTAGGCTGAGTTCGGTCACTTCAGCGCCAGGTCGACTTGCCTCGGCTTGTGGATCTCCCGCAGGTGGGGATCTTTGCATTTGCGGATCCTCGTTGGGGTGACTTCTAATGCGCCTCTATTACAGCAGTCGTTCCAGAGCGAGGAAATTCTCAGCGATACGCCGTGAGTCCAACGGATAGTTGCCTTCGCTAATGGCGAGCTTGATTGCCTCCACCTTCTCGCGATCGAAAGCCTCTGAGGCAGCGATCGAGCGTGCTGTATCGCTGAGGACTAATTCATCATCCATCAATGGGCGCGTGGAAGCAGCTTCGCTCCCTGACTGCTGCGAGCCAGTGACAGCGCTGCTTGGTTTCTCAGTGCCGTCAAGTTCTCGACGGCTGTTGAGCGTGCTGAGGTTCAGGCGCCCGTAGGCCGAAATTGGGTCGGTCATGATTGCTCGCTTTCCGCCGCGTACATGCGGCTGCAAATTCCACCTCGTCACCTAGGAAGTCGACAACACGTTCTTTGACTTTAGTGGTGGCTTGAAAAAAAATTAAAGTGCCTCGACGCTGTTTAGGCCACTGACTACACCCGTCAGGACCTGTCCGGATTCCTTGTTCTTGATCTTGATGCTCTCGCCACGTCGGCCGTCTTGCAAAGCTTCCACTCGCGCACGGATGGTCAATCCGGTCGTTCTTGCTGCGGTCAGGGTGACCAGATCGCCCTTGCGAACCAACACGGCCGGGCGTACGTCGCTCGCACGCAGTGCGTCGCCCGCGCGAAGGTCGCGAGTCGCCTCCATGTCGATAATTCCGTCGGGGCTGGTAAGGGTGTGCGCGAGTGGTTGCCCCGCAGCTGCCAAATCTTTGACTTCAACCATGGCGGGCGTCAACCGAGAGCCCCTCGGCAGGGAGTTCCGGGCAACAAGCACGGTGCGAATCTGTGCCTGATCTTCGATTTTCAGGATGGCCCCGGGCGAAAGATCGCGCGCAAGCACGAACTTCTCGGGTAAGGGGCCGCGGAATGCTCGGCCCGCGAGATCCGCAGGGCTCGCCGGCTCGCGCTCGATGTCGGATCGTTCCAATGCCTGACCGGCGCGCATCGCCACCTTGGTTCGATAGATGAAGACGGGGGCGACGGCGGGGTGTAAATCCTTTTCCGTAATGCGCTCTCCGGCGGCTACGAAGCGCCGAAGTTGTCGCCCGACCGGGTCGAAGCGCTGCAGCACTGACGCGGTACCGTTGCCCGTAGCCCCGATCAGATCCGAGCTCAGGATCACGTGGCCGGCGCGCAGGGCTCGGCTTGCGAGGAATCCTGCGCTCGGGGGCTGTAGACGCGTTCGCAGATAGAACTGTTGCGCGGGCATCTCGCAACGCGCGCGGACCGTCTCTCGATTCGAAAAGGGGAAGTCGAAGCGCCACTGATCTCGGCACAGTGGTACCTGAATGCGGCGATCGGGTGCGATCACCTCGATACTGTCTTGCTCCACGCCGTGGGCGCTCGCGACCCAGGAGGTGACTTGTCCGATGAGTGCCTGTTCTCCGGGCACCGAAGCACCCGCAATCCCGCAGACCAGCCACAAGAGGCTTAGCGCGCCGCCGAGCCTTAACAAAGAGCTCTTGGCCGAGGCCCGGCAATTCGTCGCCACAGCGGGGGCACGTTTCGCATGGTACGAGGTTTGCATAATCGGCATTGTAGCTGTCATTAAAGCGACAAAGTGGAACATCAGTTGAACAAA
>JBIKKL010000357.1:0-5401 GCA_044360365.1 Burkholderiales bacterium
GTCGACGCAGATCAGGACCGCGGCCGATCTGGTGAAACTTGCCAAAGCGCGACCGGACCAGTTGAACTACGGTTGCGGCGGCGTCGGCACCACCCCGCACATGGCTGGCGAACTCTTCAAGCTCATGACCGGCACGCGCATGGAGATGGTGGCGTACAAGGGTGAAGCGCCCGCGGTGACCGACCTCCTCGGCGGACAGATCTCGCTCATCTTCGCCAACTTCCCGGTCGTCCTGCCGCACGTGCAGGCCGGACGTCTTCGGGGGGTGGGTGTGACGAGTGCGACTCGCGTAACGAACGCACCCGACGTACCGACGATCGCCGAAACCGGCGTACCGGGCTACCAGGCAGGCACGTGGTTCGGGCTGTTCGCCCCCGCTGCGACACCGCGCGATGTCGTCGCAAAGCTGAACGCCGATGCGGTAGCTGCGCTTACGCCTGCCGACATCAAGGAGAAGATCGCGAACCAAGGCATGTTCGTCGTCGCGAACGCACCCGACGAATTCTCGCGCTTCATCAAGAGCGAATACGAGAAGTGGGGCAAGGTGATCAAGGACGCCAGGATCAAGGTGCAGTAGCACGTCGGCGTCGGCAAGCGATGCAGCACACTCGGATCAGCCACCGCGAGTGCTGCGTCGGCTGAATCGTCTGGACGCGGCCGCGAAGACCTGATGGAATCCCCCGCACAGCGTTCAGTCACACCACCGAGGAGAGTTGAGATGCCGATCATCGATTCACAAGTGCACGCCTACGAGGCGAACAGTCCCAAGCGTCCGTGGCACAACACGCCGAACTGGCCGGCGAGCGCGACCGGCGACGAAACCGTGGCATGGATGGACAAGCTCGGCATCGACGGCGCGATCTTCATCTCGGCCTTCTCGATCTATCAGTACGACGCGAGCTATGCCGTCGAGGTCCAGAAGAAACACCCTGGCCGCTTCGGTCTCGTGAAGCCCGTCAATCCCGATGACCCGAATGTCGAAGAAGCGGTCGCCGAGTGGAAGAAGTCGCCCGGCACCGTCGGCATCCGCATCATGCTGACCCCCGAAGCCAAGCGCGATCCGGCCGATCCCGGCCTCGATCGCATCTGCCGCGCCGCCGTGAAGTACGACTTCCCGGTCAACGTGCTCTTCTGGGGCAACGTCGACAACGGCATGAAGCTGATCGACCGCAATCCCGACACCCGCTTCATCGTCGACCATATTGGGCTGCTGCAGCCGCGCACCCCGCCGGCTCCCGCCGAGCCGTGGGCGGATCTGCCGAAGATCGTGGAACTCGCCCGACGCAAGAACGCAGTCATCAAGGTAAGCGGTGCCTGCACGCTGTCGAAGGTGCCCTACCCGTTCGACGACATCTGGGATCCGCTCGCGCGAATCTTCGATGCCTGGGGTTTCGATCGCTGCCTCTGGGGCACGGACTGGACGCGCGCCTTCGCGGTCGTGAACTATCCCGATGCGGTGAAGCCGTTCTTCGAGACGAAACGCTTGAGCGACAGCGAGCGCGCGATGCTGATGGGCGGCGCCTGCGCCAAGGCCTATCGGTGGGAGCCGAAGAAGGCCTGAGCGATGGAGGTATCGGAGCCTTCCTCCGATACGTGAGTCGTGCGGGCGTCCTTCGAGGCGCCCGCGCCGCTTTCAGGACGACGCGCCCCCCAGTTCAGGGTGCGTTGCGAGCCAGTTGCGCAGGAAGCCCGCAGTCCCGCCTGCTCGAACGATGTCGAGCAGCACGGCAGGCATGCCGGGATACTTTGCGGACGCGCCGGTCGTGAGATTGCGCACCTCCCCGCTCACGTAGTCGACCTCGATGCGGTCCCCCGTCGACAACAGCTCGCGTACGCCGATGCACCCGACAAGAATCGGCAATCCCCGTGACACCGCGTTTCGGTGGGAGCGGGTCGGCATCGATTCGCACAGTATGCCGAGACCGAGCGAACGCATCGCGATGAAGCCCGTGCCATGCGGCTTGCCGCAGCCGAAGTCGCGGCCGGCCACGACGATGTCGCCGGGCTCGACGCGCTTGGCAAACGCCGGATCGATGTGCCTGAAGAGTTCCGGGACCAGCACCTGCGGATCGATGATCCGCTTGATGACGTACTCGAAGGCCATGACGCCTTCATCCATCGGCACAGCGTCGCCGAAGACGTGGCAGCGGCCGACGCGCTTGAGGCTCGGCCCATCCGGATTGTCGCTCATCGCGATTTCCCATCCTGCAGAGGCGACGCCGCACGAGCATCGGCGATCCGGCCGCTGACCGCAGAAGCCGCCACCGTCGCCGGGCTGGCGAGATAGATCTCGGCATCGTGCGCACCGAACCGGCCGGCATGATTGGTCGCCGCCGTTGCGATGGAGACTTCGCCCGCTCCCAGCGGCCCCATCGCACCGCCGGCACATGGCCCGCAGCCCGGCGGCAGCACGACGGCCCCCGCCTCCATGAAGGCTTGCACGTAGCCTTCGGCCGTGAGGCGCTGGGCGGTTGCCACCGTCCCCGGCACGACGAACATGCGCACGCCCGGCGCCACGCGGCGACCACGCATCACGTTCGCTGCCGAAACGAAGTCTTCGTACATCCCCGAGCCGCAGGCCCCGATATACGCGTGGTCGATGGCGCGGCCGACGACCGTCGAAAGATCGGCCGCACGATCCGGGCCACCGGGCAAAGCGACCTGCGGCTCGATGACATCCAGATCGAGATCGATCGTGGCCTCGTAGTGTGCGTCCGCATCGCTCGAGAAATTCTCGTAGGGTGCGGCTGCGATGTCGTCGGGCGACGGTTCGAAGTAGACGTTGTTCACGCCCATCTCGGTGATCGAATTGCAGAGGGCCACGCGTTCGTGGCGCTGCAGTCCGGCAACGGCCGGACCGCAGAACATGACGATGCGGTAGTCGTGTTCGACGCCCCAGCGCCGAGTCGCAAACCCGTGAGCGAGAACGAAACCCGCGTCACGCGCATGTACGCCTTCTCGCAGCTTCCCCTTCAGACGAACACGCAACGTTTGCGGCACTTGCATCCATATCGTGCCGGTGGCGAGTACCGTCGAGATTTCCGTGCCGACCATCTGGCACAGCGCACCGACCGCACCATAATTGGTGCAATGCATGTCGTAGCTGATCAGGAACATGCCGGGCCGCACCAGACCCGCTTCGATCGGAAAGATGTGGCCATGTCCGCCGCGCCCGACGTCGTAGAGTTCGCGGATCCCCCATTCCTTCGCGATGCGCCGGATGTTTCTACCGCGCTCGGCGGCGCGCGGCGTGGCGTACACCACCTCATGATCCGTGACGAAGATGACGCGATCCGGCCGGGTGATTGCCCGATATCCCAAGTCGTGCAACTCCCGCCAGGACATCTCGACGGCTCCGTCGTGCACGACGACCATTTCGGGTGTCGGGTAAATCACCTCGCCCGGGGCCACGGACTCGCGGCCGGCCGCGCGTGCGAGGATCTTCTCTGGCGCGGTCATGGCGCGCTTCGTCTTGCTCATCGAATCTCCCGATGCCCACCGCGGGCCGGTCAGCGTTGTCGAATTTGGACAAACAGGCGAACACAGCGCGGGACTTCATGCCCGGCGGGCGACCTGAGTCGAAACCGTACGCAACTGTCAGATCTCTTTACACTCCTTCTATCAGGACGCGTACCCACACTCGGGAAATCTTTTAACTTCAGTGAAGTGAAAATCGTGGCACAAATCGTGCTCTCGTCCGGGATTGACAGGCACTTCGTAGCAGCGGCAGTGCCTTGCGGATAGGGATCCCGTTTTTCATCGGCCGGATCGTGATTGTCGCCCTGCTTGGCAATGACCTGCCTTGCTCCGGTCGGGAGCATCCGCGCAATCATATTTCAGGAGATATCGTCATGCGTTTGAAGTTTCTCGCGGCCGCGGCCGTCCTGGCTCTCGGCACCACATCCGCCTCGGCATTGACCGTGACCGATTTCGGCTCCTACACGGTCAGCTACGACGAATCGACGCCGGTCTTCAGCTTCATCGACGGTGCCTTCGAGAGTTTCGGCAACACCGTCGGCTTCAACTGGGACGTGTCGACCGACCTCTCCGCCTTCTGGACGGGCAGTGGCGCGAGCCAGGTGGCGTTTCAGATTCCCAACTTCACGGTAAGCGCCAATCCGACCCACACGCTGTCCGGTCCGGTGACCGGTTTCCTCGGCAACATCACCTTCACCGAGGTGGCAGGGGGTGCCGTGGCGGTATCGGTCCAAGGCGACGTGGCCATCGACGGTGGGCCAACCGTCAGCCTTGGCGGTCCGTTGACTCGCACCGTGACCTCCAGCGCGCCGGGGGTATTCGCCCTCGGCTATTTCTCGGGTGAAGCCTCGACGCCGCCGCTGGTTTCCTTCTCGTCCTTCTCGATCAGCAACGCTTCGTTGACCGTCTACCTCACAGGCGACTCCGCTGGCAGTTTCGCGAGTCTGCAGGCCCAACCGCAGAACCAGTTGCGGGTGAGCTTCGTCGCTACGCCGGTACCGGAGCCCGAGTCCTACGCGTTGATGCTGGCAGGTCTGGGTCTCGTCGGACTCCTTGCCCGCCGCCGACGCATCTGAACGCCTGATCCGACCGAAATCCCAAGGCCGCCTCACGGCGGCCTTTTTCTTTCATCGGACGGGAATAAACGGAATAAACAGTGCCAGGCACAGCTTCCGACGAAAACCGTCCCTGGCACAACTACTCCTGCGCGCTGAGCCCGGCATCGCGGACCACTTTCGTCCAGCGCGCCAGTTCGTTACGCACGAAGTCGCGCAAGTCGGCCGGCGTCCCGCCGCCCTGCACCATGCCGGTCGCGTCGATCTGCTTCTGAAATTCAGGCTGCGACAACGCCCGATTCATCTCCGTATTCAGCCTTGCCACGATGACGGGCGAAGTACCGAGCGGGGCGACGAGACCATACCAGCCGTCGTTGGCGAACCCGGGCAGGGTTTCGGCCACGGTCGGGACATCCGGAAACTGATTGATGCGCTTCGAATGTCCTACGGCCACGGCACGCAATCGACCGGACTGCACATGCGGCAGACTGCCCGTCACGCTGCTCATCGATGTCTGAATCCGGTTTGCCAGGAGATCCGTCATCGCGGGCCCGGTGCCCTTGTAGGGCACATGCAGGAATCTCGCCCCGGTCAACGAGTTTAGATACGCAACGCTGAGGTGACCCAGCGTGCCCATGCCCGGCGACCCCGCACGCACCTTCTCAGGCTGAGCCTTGGCGAGATCGATCAACTCGCGCATCGTCTTCGCCGGCACGGCAGGATGGATGGCGATCAGCTGTGGCACGTAGCTGCCGAGTCCGATATGCACGAAGTCGTTCACCGGGTGATAGTCGAGCTTCGCGCCGAACGCCGGATTCGCGGCCATCCCGGACGAAGAACTCAGCAGCAAGGTATATCCATCCGGGGCC
>JBIKKL010000358.1:0-5400 GCA_044360365.1 Burkholderiales bacterium
ATGTCCAAGAGCGGAACGCTCTCCTATGAATCCGGATATCGGCTCGTGCAGCAGGGGATCGGCCAGTCGGTCTGGGTGGGGGTCGGGGGCGATCCGGTCAAGGGCGTTCGCTTTGCGGACCTCGTGCCGTTCTATGCCGCGGATTCGCAAACCGAAGCCGTGCTCATCATCGGCGAAATCGGAGGCGCCGAAGAAGAGGAATTCGCGAAGGCCGTCTTGGCGCACGGGCTGAAGAAGCCCGCGTTCGCACTGATTGCAGGACGCAGCGCACCGGAAGGGGTGAACATGGGGCACGCCGGTGCATTGGTTCACGGCGAGCACGGCACCTATGCAGCCAAGAAGCGCGCACTCGAAGCCGCGGGCGTGCGTGTATTCGGCTCCCTGGACGAGATGACTCGGGGTGTCGTCGCCGCGTTGAAGCGCTGATGCAGCGCGGCGGGTTGCCGTGGGCGGATCGGATGGCCGAGCATCGACAGATGTGTGGGTCTTCCGTCGTCACGGCACAAGGGTCCCGTGGTTAAGAGCGTGCGCAGCGGCACACCTCGAACCAAGGTGGCAACGCGATCTTGCGTATTCGCTCGTATCGACCGGGCATTGATGGACGCGTTTAGGGTTTTTCCCGAGCTTCTCCGCTACCGAACCCTTAAAGACCCCTTCGTAAGGCATTTCGGTAACCCGCAATGTTCCAATGGCATGGACGTTGCACCATTGCTGCCATTCAGCAGCCTTGGAGTACAAAGTGAAGAAGTTCACGCGACTGAGTTTCGCCGAGCTTGCCAGAACCTACGGCTGGTCGATTTCCTATGCGGACGGGTTTGCGGATGGTGAGGCGTACAAGGCTCGCCGCCAACAGCCGCCAGCGTACCTTCTGTGGGGCTTCGACGAATACTCGCAAGGGTTCCAGGCCGGGTTCAATAGCGAAAGCGTGCTTTCAAACTGATTGGGGTGGTGCGGTCATTGAAAGGCTCGGCCTTTCCTTGTGCCCTTGTGCCGGTCATGCATTGCCGCTTTACCCCAATGCGTTAGGCGGTTCGTTTCCGATTGCGGCGCGCTGCAGCGAGGGCAGATCGGTTCGCGGCTTGCGCGTCTCGGTTGGCAAGATGGGTGATGCCACGGCGCCGCAATCCCTGCCGCGCTTGCACACCTGGCGCCGTGCCGATGTTTGAGTTTTCTCCCTCTACGATTGCGCTGATCGGCGCCGTCGTCTTCGTGGCCTACATCGTTCGCGGCATGTCGGGGTTCGGTACGTCGCTGGTCGCGATCCCCATTCTCGTGTTCATCCTCCCGCTGCATACGGCTGTGCCGCTCATGACGCTGATCGGCTTGTCGGTGACGGTGATACTGGGCATACGCGATCGTCAGCATGTCCGGTGGGACGAGATGCTGCGTCTCTTGCCGCCGACCCTGATCGGCGTGTTCGCTGGGATTTACCTGTTCAGTGCGCTCGATGCCCGCCTCATGCAGCGGCTATTGGGCGGATTCATCGTGATCTACGCCTGCTACATGATCGCCTCACAGTTCATTACGACGCAGATGAAAACCTGCTCGAGTCGCTGGGCATGGCCGGCCGGATTCGGCAGTGCTTTCGTGGATTCCATGTTCGGGGGCGGAGGCGGTCCGCTGGTCGTGATCTACATGCATCGTCGCGGCTACGATCCGGTCACGTTTCGGTCGACGCTCGCCGTGCTGTGGCTCGTGGAACTGGTGGTACGGGTGGGTGGATACGCCGTGGGCGGCTACTACCGCTGGTCCCTCGTACTCACGGCGATCCTGCTGCTGCCCGTGATGTGGTTGGGAAATCGCACCGGCGAGGCAATCAGCCGGCGCATGTCGCAGCGCGTGTTCGCGAGGCTGATCGCCGTCGTCCTGTTTGCGAGCGGCGTGAGCCTGATGCTGAAGTAAGCGGTAGAAGGAGCAGGGGCGGCTACAGATAGAGCACGGCGGGGAAGACCGTGGCGGCGAGCACGAGGACGAGCCATTCGAGGTTGTGATAGCGAAGCCAGCCTGTGAAGTGCAGGACCAGGATCGTGATCGCAATCACGTAGTAGACCAGCAGCAGCATACCGGATCGCGTAAGGGAGAGTTGCCCGAAGACGGCGATTCTACCGCCGATTCCAGCGTCGCGTGCATTCTGCGTGGTTGATGACATGCGACATAATTCACAGTCTGCGACGAAGACGGAGGGCTTATGGAGTACATACTGGCGCTGGATCAGGGGACGACCAGTTCGCGTGCCCTGGTCTTTGATCCGTCGGGCGGGATCGCTGCTGTCGCACAGCGCGAGATTCGTCAGATTTATCCGCGACCCGGCTGGGTCGAGCACGATCCGCGCGAGATCTGGTCGTCGCAACTCGACGTCGCCCGGGAGGCTCTCGCACAATCCGGCGTGCCTTCGGGCAGCATCGCCGGGATCGGCATCACCAATCAGCGCGAAACCACCGTACTGTGGGACCGGCGCACGGGCGAGCCGGTCCACAACGCCATCGTTTGGCAGGATCGCCGGACGGCCCCGCTTTGTCAGGAGCTGAAGGCGCAAGGTCTGGAGCCTGCCTTCACCGAACGCACCGGCCTCGTACTCGACCCGTATTTTTCGGCAACCAAACTGCGCTGGCTGCTCGACCAGGATCCAACGATCCGGGCGCGGGCCGAACGTGGTGAACTCGCCTTCGGGACGGTCGACAGCTGGCTGATCTGGAATCTGACGAACGGCGCGGTGCACGTCACCGATGCGACAAACGCGTCGCGCACGTTGCTCTACGACATTCGCTCACACGCGTGGGACGATCATTTGCTTGATTTGATGCGTATTCCGCGCAGCCTGCTGCCGCAGGTCTGCCCATCGTCGGGTTTGATCGCACAGACGGATACCGCACTGCTCGGTCGGGCCATCCCCATCGGCGGTGTGGCAGGCGATCAGCATGCGGCCTTGTTCGGCCAGCGCTGTACCGTGCCGGGCATGGTGAAGAATACGTATGGCACGGGTTGCTTCATGCTGATGAATACGGGGCAGCGCTCTGTGCAGTCGGCGAGCAAGCTTCTTTCCACGCTTGCCTGGCATGTTGGAGGCGAACACGCCTACGCGCTCGAAGGCAGCGTGTTTGTTGCCGGCGCGATCGTGCAGTGGCTGCGCGACGGCTTGGGCGTGATCGGCAGTTCGAACGACGTGGAGGCACTGGCGAAGTCGGTTCCCGACAACGGCGGTGTCTACCTGGTCCCGGCACTCACCGGCCTGGGTGCACCCCATTGGGATCCGGACGCCCGAGGCGCAATCTTCGGATTGACCCGGGGTGCAAATCGTGGGCACCTCGCTCGTGCTGCGCTGGAGTCGATCGCGTTTCAGAGCGCCGATCTCGTGCAGGCAATGGAGCAGGATTCGGGGATTCCGCTGTCGGAACTGCGGGTCGACGGCGGCGCGGTCCGCAACGATCTGCTCATGCAGTTTCAGGCGGATCTGCTGGGCGTCCCGGTCGTGCGTCCGCGCATCACCGAGACGACCGCTCTCGGCGCAGCCTATCTTGCGGGCATCGGCGTGGGTGTGTGGGCAAGCGGTGAGATGTTGGACCAGCAGTGGCAGATCGATCGCAGTTTCGAGCCTCGGCGCAGTGCCGATGAAGTCGCAGCACTTCGGTCATGCTGGCAGCGGGCTGTCGAACGAAGCAAGCACTGGGCGCAGACGTAGCCTGCGCGAGGGTGACGATTGCGATGACATCGCGGGAACCGATGGACTACATGCCGTCGAGCTTGAGCCCCGTCTTGTAGCGTGCCGCGCGTTGCCGGTAGTTCTCGGAAGTCTGGTGGATGCGCTCGATTTCATGGGGCAAGAGGTGACGGACGACCTTCCCCGGCGCGCCGAGCACAAGCACGCCGTCTGGGATCACCTTGTTCTCGGCGATCAGGGTGCCTGCTCCGATCAGGCAGTTCTTGCCGATTCTCGCCCAGTTCAGGATCGTGCTGTGCATGCCGATCAGGGAGCCTTCGCCGATGGTGCATCCGTGCAGCATGGCCATGTGGCCGACCGATACGTTGCGTTCCAGCAGGATCGGCGCGCCCGGGTCCGCATGCAGTACGCACCCGTCCTGGATCTGCGATCCTTCGCCGATCGTGATCGTGTCGTTGTCGGCGCGCAGGACGCAGTTGAACCAGATGCTGGCGTTATGCTCCAGGATGACGGAGCCGATGACGGCCGAATTGGGGGCAATGTAGTAATCGCCCTTGCAGACGACGCGGCGATCTTCGAACGCATACTTCATCAGGAAGTCCTTGCGGGAGGTGACGGTTGCTGCGCTGCATTATAAAGGGGTCTCGTCCGCGCTCGGCAGAATGAAAAACGGCGGGCACCGGGCCCGCCGTTTGATCATGAGCCGAATCCGAAGCGGCTTCTTGCTAGATGATCAGCGGCACGATCATCAGTGCGACGATGTTGATGATCTTGATCAGCGGATTCACGGCAGGCCCCGCCGTGTCCTTGTAGGGATCGCCCACGGTGTCGCCGGTGACGGCTGCCTTGTGCGCATCCGACCCCTTGCCGCCGTGATTGCCTTCTTCGATGTACTTCTTCGCGTTGTCCCAGGCGCCGCCGCCCGTCGTCATCGAGATGGCAACGAACAGACCCGTAACGATGGTGCCCATCAGCATGCCGCCCAGGGCCTTCGGGCCGAGGAGCAGACCGACGAGGACCGGCGCGAGCACCGGGAGGATCGAGGGTACGATCATTTCCTTGATCGCAGCACGGGTCAGCATGTCGACGGCGCGCGAGTAGTCGGGCTTCGCCGTACCTTCCATGATGCCCTTGATTTCCTTGAACTGGCGACGCACTTCGCCGACCACTGCGCTCGCAGAACGGCCGACGGCTTCCATCGCCATGGCGCCGAAGAGGTAGGGGATCAGACCGCCGATGAAAAGGCCGATGATGACCATATGATCCGACAGGTCGAACGTGAAGGCCTTGCCTGCAGCGGACTCGAGCGCATGCGTATAGTCGGCGAACAGCACCAGCGCGGCGAGTCCGGCGGATCCGATTGCGTAGCCCTTCGTCACCGCCTTGGTGGTGTTGCCGACTGCGTCGAGCGGGTCGGTGACGTTGCGCACTTCCTTCGGCAGGTCGGCCATCTCGGCGATACCGCCCGCGTTGTCAGTGATGGGGCCATATGCGTCGAGAGCGACGACGATGCCGGTCATCGAAAGCATGGACGTGGCGGCAATGGCGATGCCGTAGAGTCCGGCGAATGCGTAGCTCACCCAGATCGCAACGCATACTGCAAGCACCGGGAGGGCGGTCGACTTCATTGAAACGCCCAGACCTGCAATGATGTTGGTGGCATGACCAAACTGCGAGGCGCTCGCCACGTGCTTCACCGGTGCATACTCGGTGCCGGTGTAGTACTCGGTGATCCAGACCAG
>JBIKKL010000023.1:0-18021 GCA_044360365.1 Burkholderiales bacterium
AAGACCGCGCGCAGAGGCGCGCATGAAGACTCCGCAACGCCTCAAACCACTCGTCGAGGAAGGTCTCGTCGACGAAGTCCTGCAACAGCTTATGAGCGGCAAGGAAGCCGAGGTCTACCTTGTGCGTTGTGCGGGCGAGGTGCGCTGCGCCAAGGTCTACAAGGAGGCCGACAAGCGCAGCTTCCGTCAGGCCGTCCAGTACACGGAAGGTCGCAGGGTCAAGAATTCCCGTCGCACCCGGGCCATGCAGAAGGGCTCGAAATACGGCCGCGATCAGCAGGAAGCCGAGTGGCAGACGGCCGAGTCGGACACGCTGCGTCGACTCGCCGCCGCCGGTGTGCGCGTGCCGCAGCCGTACAACTTGCTCGAAGGCGTCCTGCTGATGGAGATGGTGTCGGACGGGGAAGGCGGCCCGGCACCGCGCCTGAACGATCTCGCGCTCACCCCGGAGCAGGCACGTGAATTCCACGCGATCCTGATCGCCGAGGTCGTTCTCATGCTGTGCGCCGGCGTGGTCCACGGCGACCTGTCCGAGTACAACGTCCTGGTCGGCAGCAGCGGGCCGGTGATCATCGACCTGCCGCAGGCGGTCGACGCCGCGGGCAACAACAGCGCCGAGGCCATGCTCGCGCGCGACGTCGACAACCTGACCGCGTACTTCGCGCAATTCGCGCCGGAGCTGCGCCGCACCGACTACGGCAAGGAAATCTGGTCGATCTACAGCAACGGCAAGCTGACCCCGGGCATGGCGCTGACCGGCCGCTTTGCCGGCAACGATAAGCCTGTGGACGTGCGCAGCGTGATGCGGGAGATCGACGTCGTCGTCAGGGAAGAAACGGCCCGCCAGAGCCAGCTCAAGGACGCGTAAGCGCGCGCTGTCGCCTCCTGCCAGCCTTCCAGCCGGCGAGTAGGCTGTTCAGAACACGCTTTTCGCTGGCCGGTACCGTAACGACATGGCAGCGAGCGGACCATCGCACGGTGATAGGGGAGCTTTCGGGCATTCGATGACTCCGTGGCCCCGACAATCATCCCGCACCGCATCGTTCCGACGCAAGTTGAGGGCGCCGTGTAGCCCCGGGGCGAGCGAGTTAGCCGGTTCTGGCGCAGAGCCGTCGTTATGCATTCGGACCAAGGTGAACTGAATCTAAACGCACTCAGAGGCCGCTTGTCGGCCTTGTGTTGAGCTCCACATAAAGCCGAGGACGAGCCGGTGGGGTGCGGTCGTTCCGCTATGCGGCAAGACTTCGGCCTTTGGTGCCATTGAGGGATCTTGACGTCACCGGCAGCAATGTGCCGGTCAACCGTCGTAGCCCTGAAGTTCAGGGCGAATGACCGCTTGCTACTTGAGGCTACGGTCGGGCCCGACTCGCTGCCGACATCGACCATACCCATACCTGAAGGGCCGGTTCAGGATGTTGAGCGGTCGCAGAATCTGCCCAAGATCACCCCTTCTACTGTCCCTGCGCCCAAGGTTTCCGGGCAAAGGAATCGCAGAAGTAGTCGATCAGCGCTTGTACCCGTGCCGGCCTGCGCCGTCCCGGTGGCGTTACCAGGTGCAGCGCGATGGGTTCGACCTGCCAATCATCCAAGACCGTTTCTAAAGCGCCCGACTGGATGTGCTGCCAGGCCAGGAACTCGGGTTGCAGGGCCAGCCCAAGCCCGGCGTGTAAGGCCGGCTCTAGGGCTTCGGCGTTATTGACCCGCAAGGGCGCCTGCATGACTTGGGTGAACTCCCCCTGCCGGGGATGCGTGAAACGCCAGCTGGTGCCGCTAGGTGAATAAGCATACTGGAGGGCTCGATGCGCCGCGAGATCGCGCGGATGCTTTGGCTTGCCGTATTGCTTGAAATAGAGCGGAGAACCGACCAACAGAATCCGGACGGTACACAAGCGCCGGGCCAGCAGGCTCGAGTCCGACAGGTTGGAAATGCGGAGAGCCAGATCGAATCTGCCTTGCACCAGATCGACCAGCGCATCGCTGAAATCCATGTCCAAGCTGACCTCGGGGAATTTCGCCATGAAACCGGGCAACGATGGCGCCACATGGGAAAGGCCAAACGACATCGGCACGGCAACGCGTACCTGCCCCCGCACACTGGCAGCCTGTTCGGTCAGCTCGGCCTCGACCGCCACCCCCTCCTCAAGGATCCGGTTAGCGTAATCGAGGGCAGTCAGTCCACTCTCGGTCAGCGACATGCTGCGCGACGTACGGTGGAACAGCATGGTTTTCACCCGCCCCTCCAGGCGGGTGATGGCCTTCGATACCGTGCCTTGCGACAAAGCCAGTTCCTCGGCCGTTCGCGCAAACGAGCCCGTCTCGGCGACTTTCGCGAAGATCGCCCAGGCTTCCAGATCGGGAAGATTGGCCATGCCCCCTCCAAGGTGATGGTTGGATCTGATTCGTAGCAAGCCGTTGCCGCTACTCGGTACGCTCGGCTGAGCGAATCATATTTGGAAAGTATGCTATTCCAAAGTTTCCATTTTATTTTGTGCGGACGACCGCCATCATGCAGGCATCGCAACGTGCCAACGGAGGCCGCTATGATCGAGCATCGTCCCTTCAACTGCCTTGGCCATGCCGATCACGGCTGGCTGGATGCCCGGCACCATTTCTCGTTCGCCGATTACCACGACCCCGAGCGTGTTCATTGGGGTGCGCTGCGGGTCTGGAACGACGACACCATTCAGCCCGGTACCGGGTTCCCGCCGCACGCCCACGCCAACATGGAGATCATCACCTACGTGCGCGAAGGGGCGATTAGCCATCAAGACAATCTCGGCAACCAGGGAAGGACGGTCGCCGGAGATGTGCAGGTCATGAGCGCCGGCACGGGAATTCGCCACTCCGAATACAACCTTGAGCCAGGCGTGACCCGCATCTTCCAGATCTGGATCATTCCGGATGAGCGCGGCGGCGCGCCTTCTTGGGGGGCCAAGCCGTTCCCCAAAGGGGATCGTTCGGGTCGTTTCGTCGCCTTGGCCAGCGGCATCACGGGCGATGACGATGCCCTCCCGATTCGGGCCAACGCCCGGGTTTTGGGTGCCACCCTGCGCAAGGGGGAAAGCACCGAGTACCGGATTGACCCGAAGCGACACATCTACCTGGTATCTGCCAGCGGCGCGGTATCGATCAATGGCATCGAACTGGCTGCCGGCGACGGTGCGGCGATTCGCGACGAATCGGTCATCCGGGTGTCGGCGAGCGAGACCGCGGAACTGGTTCTGGTCGACGTGGCCGGATAGGCCAATCCATGAACGGTGCCGGATTAATGCGGCGTTCCGGCGCATTACTGGATGTCGGTTGTGGATCCATCGATCGCGTCCTAAAGCCGCTTACGTGTCAGCCCCTTCAAGGAGATCCACCATGTCACGCTATCTCGAGGTCCTTACCCCTCAGAACTGCCAGCTCATCTTCATCGATCAACAGCCGCAGATGGCCTTTGGCGTTCAGTCCATCGACCGCCAGACACTGAAGAACAATGTCGTCGCCCTGGCCAAGGGCGCCAAGGCGTTCAATATCCCGACGACGATCACGACGGTGGAAACGGAAAGCTTCTCTGGTCACACCTATCCGGAGCTCTTGGCGGTATTTCCGAACCACAAGATCCTCGAACGCACGTCGATGAGCTCCTGGGATGACCAGAACGTGCGCGATGCGCTGGCCGCCGCTAAGCGCAAGAAGGTGATCGTATCCGGGCTCTGGACCGAGGTTTGCAACACAACGTTTGCACTCTCGGCCGCCCTGGAGGGCGAATACGAGATATACATGGTTGCCGACGCCTCGGGCGGCACCTCGGTCGATGCCCACAAATACGCGATGGATCGCATGGTGCAGGCCGGCATCGTGCCCACGACATGGCAGCAGGTGCTCCTCGAATGGCAACGCGACTGGGCGCGCAAGGAAACCTACAACGAGGTGATCGGCATCGTTCAGGAACACTCGGGCGCCTACGGTATGGGCGTCGATTATGCCTACACGATGGTGCACAAGGCAGCGGAGCGTGTGCAGCACGGCGCCAAGCTTGGCCCGAACCCGGCCAAAGCCTGATCCTGCCGATACCTGACGGGCGGGCGGATGTTCTCTCGCCGGTCGTTTTCTCCGCTTGCCCGTCTCGCCAAATTGCTGCCCATGGAGCTTGGCCATGTCCGGAACCCTACCTGACGTCGTCTTTCACAACGGTCGGATCACTACACTCGATCGGCGCCAACAGCCGTGCTCTACATGAACCGGGGGCGGTTCGCTTGTCGCCGGTGCAATTGCATCGCCTACCTTAGCCAGTCTGACGACTTGAGCGGCCGAGCATGGCGTAAGTAATCGAAGCTGGAGCGCCGCCTAGGCGACGATTGGGAGCGCCCGAAGGAGATGCACGCGACGACCTACGAGCGGCTGCTATCCATCATCAACGAGTGCGAGATGGTGCGCGACGGGGTGCTGTACGGGAAGCTCCAGAGATGGGGCTTGATGCCGGCGTAGACGGTCCGGATTTGGAAAATCGTCTTACACAGGCCGTTACATGGCGAGAGAGACGAGGAAATCAAGGAAGGCTGTAATCTGTTTAAGGCCTTGATTTTAAACTGGTGGCCAAGGGCGGAATCGAACCACCGACACAAGGATTTTCAGTCCTCTGCTCTACCAACTGAGCTACTTGGCCTTCCGGTGATGCTGACTACTTTTTCTTTTATCTGGGCGAAGCCCGGGGAACCCGGACCCGCCCCGCCGCTTGTCCCGCGGTCTACAGCGAAGCGACGGGCCTGGAAAACTATGGCCGCGTCGCGGAGCCGGGATTATACGAGAAAAGTACGATTCGCCTAACCCTCTCGTAAGGAACAGGATGCTGGCACGCGGGTGCCAGGCTTTTGACGCTGCGCTCTCGGGCTCCGAAGCGAATGCTCGCGTGGTCGCAATCGGTACCCCTCGGCGAGAGCCCGCGAGCGTCTGTGCGCCAAGCGGCCTGTCTGCCTTCGTGCGAATGCGAGTCGACGCGAAGCAGTCGCCGGCCGCACAATCGGCATGTGCCCTTTGCCGAGTGTTCGTATCGCCCGATGTTCGTCGAACTCGCCTTTCTCGCCACTGCGGTCACGACCGCCGCGCTTGGCTATCTCGCCCATCGATTCCTGGGCACGCTGGCGGTCGAGGCGCCGCGCATCCACGTCGAACTCGGCTCGCCGAAGGTTAGCCATTACCTCTGGAACGACAAGCTGCTGGTGGCGTTCGCGCAGTTGATCCTGTCACGTCAATACCGGGTGAGGCTGGCAGCGCACCCGCGCTCCCGTGCATGGGCGAGCTGGTTGTATCTGGTGCACTGGCTGCACTTGGCCGCACTGACCTGGCTCATTGCGGCGATCCTCAAGGGCTGATCTTGCCGTGCATCGCAGTCGGGCATCGCAGTCCGGCATGCCTTGCGCAGTGTGCGCCGCCTCGCTAGAGTCGGCGCGATCGTTGCTTTCGTTTTTCACCAATGCGAGGTCACGGCATGTCTGCACTCAACTATCTGCCCGACATTCTGGAGACCGTCGAGCCCGTGCGGCTTGCGACGGGGTTTATCTTTACGGAAGGTCCGCTCTGGCACCCGGACGGTCATTGGTACTTCGTGTGTTTGCGCAGCAATGCGCTCTACAAGCTCGTGCCGGGGCAGGAAGCCGAATCGGTCGCCAACACCACGGGCGGCAACGGCACGACGTTCGATCTGCAGGGCCGCGTCATTCTTTGCGATGGCGATGCGCGGCGGGTGGCGTATCTCGCCGGGCCCGGCAAGCTGGAGACCTTGGTGGATCGCTTCCAGGGCGGGCGCTTCAATCGGCCCAACGACGTCGTCTGCCGCACGGACGGCAGCCTCTATTTCACGGATCCCGACAAGCGCATGCCCTATGCGCAGCGCGAGATTCCGGGGGCGGAAGGGGTCGACAATCTCTGGGACGGCGCTCGCGTCTACCGGGTCTCGCCTTCGGGCGAGGTGAGTGTGGTGGCGTTCTGCGAGTATCCCAACGGGTTGGCGTTCTCACCTGACGAGCGCACGCTCTATGTCGCCAATACGCGTTCGTCGAAATACATCCATGCCATCGACCTGGACGACGACGGCAAGATGGTCGGGCGGCGCATATTCGCCGACATGAACGAAGGTTCTGCGCCCGGCGCGCCGGACGGCCTGAAGGTCGACAGTCTCGGTCGCGTCTATTGCACAGGGCCCGGCGGCATCTGGGTCTTCACGCCAGGGGGCGAGCGCATCGGGACAATCTGCTTTCCCGAGCAGGCGGTGAACTTCGCGTTCGGCGGTCCCGACATGCGCACGCTCTTCTGCTGCGCGCATACCTCGGTGTACACGCTGCGCATGAAGGTGCCGGGCAATCCGCATCCGTGGTATCGAGCCCGCAAATCGTGAAGAGAACAAAATTCGGTGCCAGGCACGTGCCAGGCACCGAATTTCGAGGTCGATATGAGTGATTCCGCGCCGTACATTTTCATCGTCAGCATGGATGTCGATGCCGACAAGGAGGCCTTGTTCAACGAGGTCTACGATACCGAGCACATTCCACTGCTCATGCAGGTGCCGGGGGTACGCTCGGTCAAGCGCTACCGGAAGATGCCGCTAACGGTGGTACTCGGTGGGGAACTGCGCTCGCCGGAGTTCCCGGACGAGCCGCGCTACAGCGCGGTGTACGAAATCGATGGCCCGGCCGTACTCACGAGCGACGCTTGGGCCAAAGCGGTGGACACCGGCAGATGGGCGAGCGAGGTACGCCCGTTCACCCATAACCGCCGTCACATACTGCGGCAACGCCTTTGAGGCAGCCTACGCCAACATGACCGGGTTCAAGCTCACGCGCGAAACGATTCTCGACGGTACCTTTCGGGCCGCCTCGCGCAACCTGCATCCTCCCGGCACCCGGTTCATGAGCGACGATGAGCGCCGGGAGAGCATCCGGGCGATCATCGCCGCGGCGCCGAATCCGGACCGCATCTGGGTGTTCGGCTACGGGTCGCTCATCTGGAACCCCGCTTTCCACTATGCTGAACGTCGCACCGCGCGTGTTCACGGTTTTCATCGTCAATTCTGCCTGCTCTCGCGCACCGGGCGCGGCACCCCGGAGCGCCCCGGCTTGATGCTCGCGCTGGAATCCGGGGGTAGTTGCCACGGCGTCGCCTATCGAATCGCGCCTGAGCATGTGCATTCGGAACTCGATGTGTTGTGGCGGCGTGAAATGAACTCCTGGGTCTATCGACCGGTGTGGGTAGCGACGCGAACGCCGCAGGGTCTCGAACATGGCGTTCTTTTTGCGGTCAATCGGGCACACGAGCGCTACATCGGCCAGCTCGATCTGACGGAGACGGCGCGCTATCTCGCAAGCGGTGCCGGGCCGCTGGGGCGCTGTTGCGACTACCTCTTCCAAACCGTCGCGCATCTGCGTGAACTCGGTCTGCGCGACAGTCACCTTGAACTGCTCGAACGTCGTGTTCGCGCGCAGGTGCAAGCCGAGGCGTCCGCCTCGCATGCTTGAGTTGCCAGCCATTCCCGGGAATGGGATTCAAATAGTCGATACTTGCTGACATACGCAGCGCTTCCGAGGCCGTAACATCGGGGCTTGTTCCAAGGCGTCGAAGCGGAGTTCAGCGTGCAGGCAACCTCAGGTCGTCCCGCCGTCGTGTTGTTGAGCGGTGGTCTCGATTCGACCACCGTTCTGGCAATCGCCCTCAAGGAGGGTTACCGTTGTCACGCGATGAGTTTTCGCTACGGTCAACGGCACGTCATCGAGCTTGATCGAGCACGCGTCGTGGCGCACTCGCTCGGAGCTGCATCGCACATCGTCGTCGATATCGACTTGCGGCAGTTCGGCGGGTCTGCGTTGACGGCCGACATGCCGGTGCCCAAACATCGTTCTGTTGAAGAGATCGGCCCGGGTGTGCCGTCGACGTACGTACCAGCTCGCAACACGATCTTTCTGAGCTTCGCGCTCGCGCGGGCGGAGACCTTGGGGGCGAGCGACATCTTCATCGGCGTGAACGCGCTCGATTATTCCGGCTACCCCGATTGTCGTCCCGATTTCATCGCGGCCTTCGAGCGCATGGCCAACCTCGGGACCAAGGCGGGGATCGAGGGTGCCCAGCAACTTCGCATTCATACTCCGCTGATCACGATGACGAAGGCGGACATCGTGCGTCGTGGGTTGGCGCTCGGTGTGGACTTCGGGTCGACGACGAGCTGCTATGACCCCAATCCGATCACCGGCGCACCTTGCCGCCAATGCGATTCCTGTCTGCTGCGCGCGAAAGGATTCTCGGAGGCCGGTGTGGTCGATCCGCTCGATGCATCGCGCTCCTGAGATCGGTTCGTCATTGGGAAGTCGGCAACACCATGGAATCCAACCGCGACGGGTTTGAGAAAGCGCAACGCAGCAGCAGATTGCGCTTGCCGATGGCCGCGCGCTTGTGTTGTCATCGAAACGTGCAGGAACTTCTTGGCCGATCGAGAGGCGATGATCCATGGCCGTGCGTGTACTGATCGTCGATGACCACAAGCTGGTTCGAGCCGGCCTGCAGATGCTGCTGCAGCACGAGTCCGAGATCGAAGTCGTGGGCGAGGCCGAAACCGGCGATCACGCCGTGACCTTGTGCAGCGAGCTCAGACCGGATGTCGCGCTGGTCGATCTCGCGATGCCCGGCATGACGGGCTGGCAAGTCCTCGAAGAGTTGAAAGCTCAGGCCCCTCAGGTCAAGGTCATTATCCTCTCCGTACACAGCACCGAAGAACACGTGGTGCGTGCGCTGCGGGCAGGCGCGCTGGGCTATGTGCTCAAGGAGGCCGCCCCGCAGGAGCTCATCAGCGCCGTGCGCACCGTCCATCAGGGCGGCACGTGGCTACCGTCGCAACTTTCGAGGCAGGTGCTCGACGCCTACTTGCGAAGAATTCAGGCGGCCGATCCGCCGAACCTGCTCACGACGCGTCAGCGTGAAATTTTGCGACTGATCGCAGATGGGTCAAGCACGAAACAAATCGCCGCCGATCTCGACGTGAGCGTGAAGACCGTCGAGAGCCACCGTGCCCAGATCATGGCGAAGCTCGACATCCATGATACTGCCGGGCTCGTACGCTATGCCATTCGGCATGGCATCTCCGAACTTTGAGTTCGCGCTCACCGCGTGATTGCCGAGCGCACCGGCGCTCAGCAATTGGGGTCAGCGTTGCCGCGCGGCAAGCGCTTCCTCCAGCGTCCTTGCCGCGCCCTCGTAGTCGAAATTTTCGACCTGACGCTGTAGCGATACCGCAGCGTTCCCGAGATAGGCGCCGAGCAATGGCGCCGATGCACTCAAGAGCTGATTCGACCGCATGTCGCCTGAACCGAGCAGATCAGCGAGCATTGCTACCGTCGAACGCGCTTTGACTTCCTCCTCGCGCGTGAGCTTAGTCGAGCCACCCGACTGGGCGGCGGTACGCAGATAGGCAGCGATCGCTTCACGCTCTCGCTCGATGCCTTGCAGCGCCGTCTCCACATCGCTCAACGTCGTCGTGGCCTCAATGGATTGTTCGAGGCGGTGCACGGCCGCTTGTATGCGCACGACGCCGACCAGCGCCGCCGCTCCCTTGAGCGAATGGCAGGCACGGCGAGCGGTCGCGGCTGTGCCGGCAGCGAGTTGCTGCCGAATCTGGTCGATGTCGCGTGCGGCTGCGTCGACGAACTCGCGCAACAGATCCTGATAGCGGTCGAGCTTGCCGTGTGCGATCAGCAGCCCGTGTCCGAAGTCGATTCCGGGGCCCCCTGCGTCGCTCGTTGGAGCGGGACGGTTGGGCGGCGGAGTCGCTTCGACGCTGCGACTCCGATGCGTTGTCCATTTGCAAATCAAATTCAGCAGATCGTCCGGCTCGAACGGCTTGGCGATGAAGTCGTCCATGCCGGCCGCCTTGCATCGCGCACGGTCTTCGGCGAAGGCATCCGCCGTCATTGCGATGATCGGCGTTGTCCGATTCTGGGGCTGCGCGCGGATCGCGACCGTGGCATCGAGCCCGTCCATGACGGGCATCTGTACATCCATGAGGATCACGTCGTACCGGTTCGCAGCTGCCTTGTCCACTGCCTGCCGACCATCGCGGGCGATGTCGATGTCTGCGCAGGTGGGCTCCAGGAGTGCAAGGACGACTTCCTGGTTGACCGGGTGATCTTCCACCAGTAGCAGACGTATGCCTTTGGGCTCGATTGAGGTCTCGGCAGGGGGCGGCATGGTCATGTTTTCCTCGTGGCCAGATGCATCGGGGGGCGTGGCAGCATCGAGTCGGACGACACTCGCCGGTGGCAGCGATTGCGCCGCCGCCACCGGCGATACTTTGATCCACGCGGTGAACCAGAACGTGCTGCCTTGTCCCGGAACACTGTGCGCACCAACGCCGCCGCCCATCAGTTCTGCCAGGCGTTTGGTGATGGCGAGCCCGAGTCCGGTGCCGCCGTAACGGCGGGTCGTCGAACTGTCCGTTTGCTGGAACGCCTTGAAGAGCTTCTGCTGAGCTTCTGCGGGGATCCCGATCCCGGTGTCCGTGACTTCGAAGCGCAGTTCGATCTGGTCGCCGCGTTGCTGTACCGATCGACAGGCAACTTGGATACTGCCTCGTTGGGTAAACTTGAGCGCGTTCCCCGCGTAGTTCAGCAGTGCCTGCCGCAGCCGTGTCGAATCGCCACGAACGATACGCGGCAGTCCGGCATCCACATGCACGGCGAGTGTGATGCCCTTCTCCTGCGCGCGGCCGGAAATGATCGCGCAGACGCTGCGCAGCATGTCCGCGAGATCGAAATCGTTCGATTCCAGTGCCACCTTGCCAGCTTCGATCTTCGAGATGTCGAGGATGTCGTTGATGATGTCGAGCAGGTGGTGCGCAGCCTGCATGATCTTATCGAGCTTGGAGGCAGCCTGGGTGTCGGCAAGATCACGTTGAAGCAGATGCGCGAGTCCGATGATGGCATTCATCGGCGTGCGTATCTCATGGCTCATGTTTGCGAGGAACATGCTCTTGGCGCCGTTCGCGGCTTCCGCTTCATCGACACGCCGTTCGAGTTCTTCGTTCAAGCGCGCAATCTGATGGTCGCGCAGCTTGCGCTCGCTGTTGTCGAACATGGTCGTACGCGTGGCCACGATGTTGCCCCCGGCATCGCGAACGGCGGACGCGTGCACGACCACCGGGACGATCGAACCGTCCTTGCGCAGCAGGTCGAACTCCAATCCTTCGCTGTGACCCTCGTGCAGGAAAACCGCGAACTGGCCTTCCAGGTGTTCTCGGCACCAGGGCGCGACGATATCGAAGATACGCTTGACGCCCACCAGCTCCGCGCGCTCGTAGCCGAGCATCTGCAGCTCGGTATCGTTGATATCGAGGAAGAGCCCGGTCGGATCGAGCGAGTGGTAGCCGCACGGGGCATTGTTGTAGAGCTCGGCGATGCTTTCGGAACGCTGCTGCAGGGCTTCGTTCGCTTCCTGAAGCTGCGCAGTGCGTTCGGACACGAGCTCTTCGAGCTTGTGGCGGTGCCGATCCAGCTCGGCCGCAATGTCTTGTTGATGCGTAATGTCGGTATGCGTGCCGATGACGCGCAGCGGTCGACCCGAAGCGTCGCGCGCGACGACCATGCCTTGAGCGAGTACCCAAACGAAGCTGCCGTCCTTACATAGCATGCGATGCTCGGTGCGGTAGGTGGGCGAATGACCTTCGAGGTGGCTGCGCAGCGCTTCGGTGCATGCCTCGACATCCTCGGGATGGACGCGCGAAGTCCAATCGAAAAGCGTGTCGCCCACGTCTTCGTCGTCGTAGCCCAGCATGGTCTTCCACCGGTGCGAGAAAAATACCCGGTCGGTAGCTGCGTTCCAGTCCCAGACCCCATGGCCGGCGCTATCGATCGCCATGATCCAGCGACTCTCCGATTCGCGCAGATCATGCTCGGCCAGCATGCGATCGGTGATGTCCTGAACGTAGCCATGCCATACCGGGCGTTCGCTCTCATCGATCACCGGTGAGGCCCAACCTTCGATCCAGCGTATGCCCTTGGCAGGATGCATGTAGCGAAACACGTCGTGCCAGGGTTGTCGCACTTCGACGATGGCCTCGATCCGACGAATGAAGCCCGCGGAATCGTCAGGGTGCACGTTGTTCGTCAACTCATCGAGCGATGCGGCGACGGCTTCGTTGGTCACGCCAAACACTTCGGCAAGTTGCCGGCTCGCGAACGATGCGTGGCGGCGGCTGGCTTCGTCGACGCACACGGAGAAGATGACCCCGGGCACGCTATCCGCCACGTGGGCGAACTGCTGCTGCAAGGCGATCTGGGCATGTAGTGCGATCTCCGCTTCCTTGCGCTCCGTGATGTCGCGCGAGATGCCGAACATGCCGATCACGTTGCCAGCGCCATCGTGCAGCGGCCCTTTGGTCACGAGGTAGACGCGCTCGCCCAGGACGGTCGGAAGGTGCTCTTCGAAGGTGATGCTGCGATTCTCCGTCATGACCTGGCGATCGTTCTTCATGACCACGGCGGCCGCTTCGGGAGAAAACACGCTGTGGTCGTCGTTGCCGACGACTGCAGCTTGCGTGTGGCCGGTGATGCGTGTGGCTTCACGGTTGAAGAGCAGGTAACGCCCGTCCGCATCCTTGGCGAAGATCGCGTCGGTGGAGCTCTCCGCAATCGCGTCGAGCAGCGAGAGGGCCCGCAGACGACTTTCTTCCTGCTGGCGCATCACGTCAGCATCGTGCAACGTGCGTCGCCGATGCAGCCAATACATGGCGCCCGAACTTGCAAGCAGGAGAATTCCGCCGAGCGCCTCGGCCTGCATGCCTTCGCGGCGCACTTGCGCATCGATCTCGCTTCGGTCCGTCTTGGCGATCACGCTCCAGGTCGATCCCTTGACTGCGTGAGCAGCGGCAACGATCTGTACGCCACGATAGTCGGCGGCTTCGTGGATCCGCACGGAGGACGGCGATGCATCCTGCGACGTCCCCACCACCCATACCGCGTGTCCGGCTGGCAGGCGCAATCTCATGACACCATCGGGACGATGGCGCGGACCCTTAAGTACGATGGCGCCGTCGCCTTCCGGTCGCACGAGTAGAAATTCCGACGTGTCGCTCGGAATTGGCCAATGTTCGAGCAGCGTGAAGAGCTTGGCCCGAACATCGGTTCTGAGCACCACCGCGTAATGCTGCTGCGGTGCATCGCCGAAGATCGGAACGACCGTGTCGAGGCGAAGTCGCGGCGCGTCGGGCGCTTCGTAGATATCGGTGGAAACGATCGAGCGAGTACTCATGGCCTGCGCAACGGCATCCTTTAGCGGTGCATCGATGCGCCCTTCATCGGCGACCGTGTCCTCGGGTAGGCTCAAAGCGTCCACGACCATGACATGCTGATACGCACCGCTCGTTCGCAGGGGGGCGAGCGCCGAGGCCAGCTGCGCCCTCCCTCCGGCCTCGGGCAAACCACGCAATGCGGCAGCGATCACGCCGTTGGTCGAAACGGAGTTCGCATCGATCTGGCGTTTTTCGATCCAGCGCGCGATCTCCGATGCCTTGAGCGATGCGACGGAGGCAAGCCGATCCTCGCTGCGACGCTCGGCGCTTCGCATCCCGCCGACGATCGAAAGTGCGATCAGGACCAGGATGATCGGCGGTAGTGCCAGCATGCCCAGTCCCATCGATCGGGTGTCAGTTCGAACTCCCGAGGCCGCGATCCATGGGCGCGGCGTGCGACCTTCCATGCGCTTCGTGAGTCGCAGCAGCAGGGCGCTGAGCAACAGGGCGGTCACTGCGATGAAGAGCCAGCCCTTCACGGTGCTGGCGAGCAGTATCGTTTGCGGGTCGTGGAACAGGTAGGCGACGGCCCGGTCGGAAAGGAGGATCCACAGTGCTCCGAACGCGGCATACACGAGAACGATCCTGAGCACATCGTAGGTCGCCGAGGAACCCGGGGAACCGTGGGTTATCCTGTGCTGATTCATCTTTGCGTGTCGATCAGCGGGCGCTCAGGAGGCCGCAACCGGTGCCACACCGGTATCGGAATCGCGATGTCGTTGCGCGATGGCTCGAAATGCATCGAAGCTCGAAAGAAAGGCGTCCGCGACGTCGGGATCGAAGTGCTTGCCGCGTTCGGCAGCCATGATCGTTCTGGCGTGCTCGAAGCTCATGGGCGGCTTGTAGGCGCGAGCACTGATCAAGGCATCGAAGACATCGGCGATAGCCATGAGTCGCGCCGATGCGGGAATCGCATCCCCGGCGAGCCCGTCGGGATAGCCGCTGCCATCCCAGCGTTCGTGGTGATGACGCGCGATCTCCTGGGCGATGCGAAGGAACTCGACAGGTTGGGCGGCATCCCGCTCGGCCTGCGCAATGGCTTCGCTGCCCAGTGCCGCGTGCGTCTTCATGATTTCCCATTCCTGCGCGGTCAGCTTGCCGGGTTTGAGCAGGATGTAATCCGGAATGCCGACCTTCCCGATATCGTGTAGCGGCGCAGACTTCACGAGCAGTTCGCAGTAGTGACGCGTGAGCACCGTAGAGAAGCGCGGATGGCTGCCGAGGTAGTCGGCGAGCAGGCGCACGTAACCTTGCGTACGTCGCAGATGATTGCCCGTCTCGGGGTCTCGCGTCTCGGCCAGTCGGGCGAGGGCGACGATGCTCACGTCCTGGATGAGTTGATTCTCGGCCATGCGGCGCGCGACTTCGGCCTCGAGGTAGGCGTTGTGGTCTTCGAGTCGGTCGCGCGCACGCTTGAGTTCGATGTGCGCGCTTACCCGCGCAAGTACGATCGCCGGTCGCAGGGGCTTGCTGATGTAATCGACGGCGCCCATGCGCAGTCCGCGCTCTTCGTCTTGAGTCATATCGAGGGCGGTGACGAAGATGACGGGAATCTTGCGCGTTGCCGGTTCGGCGCGCAGGCGTCGCATGACCTCGTAGCCGTCCATGTCCGGCATCATGACATCGAGCAGGATGAGATCGGGTTTCGGATCGACCCCGGCGAGTACCAATCCTCGGGCGCCGTTGGTGGCGGCCTTTACTCGGTAATCGGGCTGAAGCAGGTCCCCGAGGACGGTGAGGTTCTCGGGGACGTCGTCGACGATCAGAACGGTCGGCTTTGTGGGCTCGGTGGGGTCTGATCTTTGGTCCACGATGGCGATATCTTTTCCTTGACCGATAAAGTCGTCCGGGCAACGGAAACACCCCGAGGGGCCGGGCGCGGGTAGGCGTGTGTTCAGTATACGCTCGCGATGCGGCTCCAGCTTTTCGGAATACGCACGCGTTCGACCTTCTTTCCGGCAGATTCGAGTCGGTACGCCGAGTTCAGTGCGGTGCGCGTGCGCCCGGTCGCATGCGAGAATCGTCGTCTCGACCAACCGCGGAGCCACCATGCGCCAAGCACTCGAAGGCATCACCGTCCTCGATCTGAGCCACGCACTCGCCGGCCCATTCTGCTCGATGATGCTGGGCGACCACGGCGCGAACGTCATCAAGCTCGAGCCTCCCGGCAGCGGTGATATTGCCCGCGCCTGGGGATCGCGGGGGCCGAGCGGCGATGCGGGTTACTTCGTCAGCCTGCACCGCAACAAGCGCGGCATCGTCGTCGATCTGAAGAATCCCCGCGGCAAGGAGCTCTACCTGCAGCTGATCGACAAGGCCGACGTCGTGCTCGAGAACTATCGGGTCGGCGCACTGAAGAAGCTGGGCCTCGGATACGAGGTCGCGAAGGCGCGCAATCCGGGCATCATCTACTGCTCCATTTCGGGCTTCGGTCAGGATGGCCCCTATCGTGATCGCGCGGCTCTCGATCTCGTGCTGCAGGCCGAAAGCGGCATGGTGAGCGTGACAGGCTCGGCCGATGGCGCGACGGCGCGTGCAGGCGTGTCGATCGCGGACATGACCGCCGGACTGAACGCCGCTTTCGCCATCATGGCGGCCTTGCGCGTCAAGGAGAAGACGGGCCGCGGGCAGCAGGTCGACATCTCGATGATGGATGGGCAGCTTGCCCTGCTCGGCACCATGATCGGCGACTACTTCATGGACGGCCACGTGCCGGAGCCGATGGGCACGGCCTACCGTTCGCTGTTGCCCTACCAGACGTTTCGCACCAAGACCCGCGACATCGCCATCGCCGTGGGCAGCGAGAAGCTGTGGAAGGCGTTCTGTCCGGCCATCGGGCATCCGGAGTTCACCGACGATCCGCGCTATCGCACCAACCAGGACCGGCGCGCGCATCGAGCGGAACTGCTGGAGAAGCTGCAGGCCGTGTTCCTGACCAAGCCGTACGAGGAATGGGAGGCGATCCTGCTCGAGCAGGGGATTCCGATGGGGGCGATCAACGACATCGCGCAGGTCGTCGAACACCCGCAGGTCAAGGCGCGAGGGTCGCTAACGCAGGTCGAGCATCCGCGATTGGGTACGGTTCGCCTGGTGGGGCCTGCAGCCAGGCTTTCCGAAACGCCGCCTGCCGTACGCACGGCTTCGCCGCTGCTGGGGCAGCACACGGATGAAGTCATGCAGGAGGTGCTTGGGTTGAGCGCCGCACAGGTGGCAGAGTTGCGCGCTGCCGGCGCGTTCGGTCCGGTCTGATTTGCGACGACGGCGCGAGGCTACTTCTTGCCGAGGACTTCGAAGCCGAACCGGACCCAGTCTTCCCCGCGATCGATCACGCGGTTGGCGCGGATGCGGAATGCGCTGCCACGCGTGGGCAACAGGTAATCGGTGCGCGCGCCCAGGGCTTGCGGCGAGACGATGAGGCCGTCGATGCGGCCGGTGTCGGCATTGATGGGGGCATAGATCGAGTCCGTGCTTGCCGATTCCGTCTCCAGCATCAGTCCTTCGTCATCGGCGCCGAGTTCGATGGCGACGGGTTCGTCGCAGAGCCGCCGTACGCCGACGACCCACACCGAATCTTCCGCGGCGCGGATGCGGCGCACGATATTGCCGATTTCCCAGGGATCGTCTTCCGACCACCGGAAGGCGATCATCGTGCCGAGGGGGGCTTGTGCTTCCATGTCGAGCGGCAATCGGGCGCCCAAGCCGCTCATGCTTCGGTCTTTGAGCGGCCAAGTCTGGATCTCGCGCGTGAGGGGCGAGCCGTCTTCGTCAGTGCGCAGGGCGTCGAGAACGGCTTCGCGTCCGACGACGACTTGAACGGACTGACCCGTGGCCGCTTCGCGCTCCTCGCGCCAGTTGGCTCTGCGCCAATCCGGCGACCAGAGGCGCTCGGCCACATCGAGAAACGCGCCGAAGTGCAGTGCGACCGCCCTGGTGGGTGCCGCGCCGACCGAGAGCTTGCCGGCATAAAGCTGGCTACGCGCTGCGGCGAGTACGCTGCCGAAGCGGGCGACGGCGAGATAGCGTGTGGTTTCCGTGCCGACGCTCGTCGGGGTGATGCGTTCCGGCCCCGCGGCGCGCGACAGATCGATTTGATAGCCGTGCGCTTCGGAATCGAAGAACGGATCGAGCCGCATATCGCGTGCACTGCCCGCGAGCCAGCGGTGTGCGAGCTCCATCGGGGCGGCCTCCAGAATGCCGACGTTCAGCGTATCGAGCAGCATGCATTGGGCATAGGCATCGATGCCGTTTCCGCCGTGGGGGACGGTCTGGCGTTCGAGCCCCGTGGTCTCGACGGCCCGGAGCAGCTCGTTGCTCTGGCGCCAGCTTCCCGCGTGGGGCCGCGTATGCTCGAAACTGTGCCACTTGATCTCTTCGGCACGGGCGGTGAACGACTGCACGGCAAGCTCGGCCACCCGCATTTGTTCGTCGACGAGCTGGGGGCGCGGGATCAGTCGCAATGCGGCCTGACCGAGGGCGTTCGCGATTCGACGGTAGAGCATCTGCGCACCGCGAACAAGTTCGAGGTCGAGGCCGGAAGATGCAACCTCCTGGTTGAGCATCGCATCGAGCGCCTTGGCGTAGTGGTCCCGCGCTGCGCGGTTGAGCCGCGTCAGCACGAGCAAGTGCGCGTCGTCGAACGGCTGCTCGCTGGTGTCGTTTTCGAATGCGGCCAGTACGCGCTCGAATGTCGGCGTCGAAGTCTGAGTCACGGC
>JBIKKL010000359.1:0-5392 GCA_044360365.1 Burkholderiales bacterium
TCCGCCGTGGGTCAAGGTGAACGACCAGCGCCTATTTTCTGTCGAGCACAAAGCATACGCCGTGCCGAACGTGGTGTTCCGTTCTGCATCGCGCTACGACACGTTCGGCTCGTTCCAGCGACTCGACAACTCGTTCGCATGCATGAGTCGCAGGCGGGCAACTGGTACCATCCGATGGTGTGGCGTTACGTGGGAAGCGATGGCCAAGCATCCGCAGCGCGCGTGCATGTGGCATCGTCGCTTTATGTGCTAAACAATATTGCGCCGAATTCTCAGACGCGAAGAGCAGGCACCTTTTTGGACAATTCCGATCATACACAGTCGCAGTCGCATCGTTATGTCATTGGATGCGACATTGGTGGCACCTTCACTGACTTCGTGCTCTATGACGCACACACGCAGCGCTACCACATCGACAAGCGTCTGACGACACCGGCGGATCCTGGCGCTGCCGTATTGGCCGGAGTCGACGGATTCTGTGGCGCCGGCATTCAGCGCGCAGATGCGACCGACCGACTCGTGCATGGCACAACGCTCGGCATCAACGCCTTGCTCGAACGCAAGGGCGCGCGTACCGCGATGCTCGTCACGCACGGGTTTCGCGACATCCTGGAACTGCGTCGTGGTACACGTGGCGAGTTGTGGGATCTCTCAGGACGCCTTCCCGAGCCGCTCGTCGAACGGTCCCTGCGCTTCGAAATCGACGAGCGCATCGACAGCGCGGGCCATGTGATCGTCCCGCTCGATGCAGGCCAGGTCCGTACAGCGCTCGATCGCTGCGCCGCGGCCGGCGCTGGCGTGGTCGCCGTTTGTCTATTGCATGCCTATCAGAATCCGCAGCACGAAAGAACAATTCGCGAGCTCGCGCGCGAGAGTCATCCCCAGATCGGGATCAGCTTGTCCTCGGATGTGCTGCCGCAATTGGGCGAATACGAGCGCTTTTCCGCGACGGTGGCCAACGCCTATCTTCGGCCTGTCATGGAGCGCTATCTGCCGACCCTCGAAGGCGCCCTTCGCGCTCGGGGCCTGCGCGACGGCGGTCTGCGCCTGCTATCGTCCGAGGGGTCCCAGTGTTCGACGGAAGTCGCGCAGGCCTATCCCATACGCGTCGTCGAATCGGGGCCGGTGGGCGGTGTACTCGCGGCCCGCCATTTCGGTCACGCGACAGGCACCGAACGCATCCTCACGCTGGACATCGGGGGGACGACGGCCAAGACGTGCCTGATGGAAGGAAGTGAACTGCCGATTGCCGAGGAGTACGAGGTCGCACGCGTCTATCGGTTTCGCCCTGGCAGCGGATTGCCATTGAACGTGCCGTCGGTGGATCTTCTCGAAGTCGGTGCCGGTGGCGGCAGCATTGCATGGATCGGTCCGCTCGGCATGGTCGAGATCGGACCGGAGAGCGCCGGCGCGAGTCCGGGGCCGGCCTGCTACGCGAACGGCGGACATCTGCCGACTGTTACCGATGCCGATGTCGTCGGGGGACTGCTCGACCCCGCATCGTTTCGTGCCGTGTCGCGGCCGGTGGATCGTGCACTCGCTGAGCGGGCCATTCTTGAGCATCTTGCAGAACCGCTCGGGATCAGTGTGGCGGAGGCTGCCCTTCGCATTCGACAAGTCGCCACCGAGAAGATGGCGAGCGCCATCGCGCTTCAACTCGCCCATGTCGGCACCGACGCGCGCGAGTTGACGATGATCGCCTTCGGCGGCGCCGGTCCGCTGTATGCATCGGATCTCGCCCGGCGCCTTGGCATCGTGCGGGTCGTAGTGCCGCCGATGGCCGCCGTCTTCAGCGCACTGGGGATGGTCATCGCACCGGCCGCCTATACCGTCGTCCGGTCGTTCGTGGCCGGTTTGGAAGCGTTGACTGCCCGCGAACTGGAGGCGGCGATGCAGTCGATCGAGACAGTGGCGCGCGATGCAGTGGCGAGCGATGCGCACGAGCTCAGCGCCAGCGTCGGCCTGGCGCGTCAGGTCGAACTCCGATATCGCGGACAAGGCCGCAGCTTGAGGGTGCCTGTTGGCCAGTTCGAATCGAACGCCGACATGCTGCGTCTCATCGAGGACTTCCATGCTCGTTACGCCAGCCGCTTCGGCGCCGGCCAACCCGATCAGGCCGTGCAGATGACGGCCATCCGGGTGACGGCCACGTTACCCGCCGCCGCGCCCCCCACGCTTGGTCGCGAAGAGTCATCGGCAGGCGCGAATGCGGTGAGCGGACGCCGAATGGTGATGGCGGGAACGAGCGACGAGCAGATGGGTGTCGTGATCGGCCGGGCCGGGATGTGCATTGGCGATTGGATCGACGGGCCGGCGGTCGTCGAAGACGCAGGGTCGACTGCATTCGTTGGCGCAGGTGCTCGGTGCAGCCTCGATGGGTCAGGTGCGTTGATCATCGAGATGCGCGAAAACGACACTGACGCCGTTACCCCTTCGAAGAACGCACGGAGCGCATCGTGATGACGTCCGTCCCTCCCGGTAACGTTGCGCTCGAAGTCTTGTGGACGCAGTTCGAATCCATGACGTCCGAGATGGAAGCGACCCTCGTGCGCACTGCCTTCTCGAGCGGCATCCGCGAAGCAGGCGACTGTTCCTGTGCCTTGTTCGACGCCGAAGGCCGCATGATCAGTCAGGCCAGTACCGCGCCCGGACAGATGGGGTCCATGCCCTACCTGATGGCGGAGTTCCTGCGGCGTGTACCGGCAGCGGAGATTCTCGACGGCGATGTGTTCATCACCAACGATCCCTGGCTGGGCTGCGGACACACACCCGACATCTATTGCATCACGCCGATCTTCTCCTCGGGTGAACTGATCGCATACGCTGCCAATTCCGGCCATCACGCAGATCTCGGCGGCCGCCTCGGGTCGCAGGAGAGTCGTGAGGTGTACGAGGAAGGCATCCTCATTCCGCTGTGCCATCTTTATATGCAGGGTCGGGAGAATCGGGAACTGGTCGCGCTGCTGCGCATGAACAGTCGTCTGCCCGACGAACTCGTAGGCGATCTCCGAGCACAGATGGCGGCTAATCACGTGGCGCGCGAACGTGTCATGCGGCTTTCCCGTGTACATCGGCTAGGTCGGGAAGATATCGTGCGAATCACCAGCGAGATCATTGGGCGGTCGAGCCGCGCAATGCGAACTGCGATCGCGGCCGTTCCGGAGCGCGTCCTTCAGGGTTCGATGCTGCTGGATGACTTCGACACCGACGGCAACCGGCTGGAATTGCGAATGTCGCTGCGCCGTCGAGGTGATCGGATCGAGGTCGATTTCTCGGGCACCTCCAAGCAGGTCGCGAAGCCGATCAACAGCGTGCTCAACTACAGCCGAGCCTATGTATTCATCGGACTGAAGATGGCTGTCGCGCCTGGCTTGCCCGCAAACGAAGGCGCCATCGCGTGTCTGGATGTGATCGCGCCGGAAGGGTCGCTCGTCAATCCGACTTTTCCGGCACCGGTGCGCTGGCGGACTACGGTCGGACTCATGCTGGCGGATCTGGTTCTGACCTTGCTTGCAGAAGCCTTGCCCGAGCGCGTCATTGCCGGCAGCGGCACCGTCCCGCGCTGGCACCAGGTGTTCTCATCGCGCGGTGCCGGCAAGGATTTCGTTCTGCAACCCCACTTCATGGGAGGCATGGGCGCTGCCGGCAGTCATGATGGCTTGTCAGCGATCGCCTGGCCGGCGAATCTGCGCGAACTCAGCATCGAGTCGCTCGAGCAAGATGGGCCACTGCTCGTGATGCGCAAAGCGCTGCGTGTCGATTCCGGTGGCGCTGGTCGCCATCGCGGTGGTCTCGGCGAGGAGATTCTCATCCGCAATCCGACGCAATGGAGTGACGGTCCGGCGCAGCCCGTCCGAGCGACGCTCAACTGCGGTCGATATCACGAAGGTGCGATCGGCATCGCGGGCGGCCAGCCGGGTGCGCGAGGCGACATTCTCATCAACGGGCGACGCATCGATCGCAGTCGTGCCGAGGTCGTGCTTGGGCCTGGCGACGAAGTGCTCTTCCAGACACCGGGCGGGGGCGGCTTTGGTCCGCCCCTGGAACGCAATAGCGAAGCGCTCGCAGACGATGTCCGCAAGGGTTACGTTTCCCAGGCAACGGCACGCGATGTCTACGGGCAGACCGACAAGTAGATGTTCGACGTGCCATACGCATGGATCGAGGCGCGGCGATGAGTCGATCGATTTCCGACATCGCCTCCATCCAATTCGCATCATCGATCAAGCCTGTGGTATGTATTCGTCCTGAATAACGACGACCAGGGAGACGCACGATGACGATTCGACGATACCTGACGCTGGCAACTGCGGTTTGCCTCACGTTCGGAACCCATGCGTTCGCGCAGGGGAGCTACCCCACGAAGCCACTGCGGCTCATCGTTCCCTTCACCCCCGGCGGGGGCGCCGACATACTCGCGCGTCTGGTCGTCCAGCGACTTGCCGAACCGCTCAAGCAGAGCGTGGTAGTCGACAATCGTCCTGGCGCGGCCGGCATTGTCGGTACCGAACTGGTGGCGAAGTCGCCGCCCGACGGCTACACGATGCTCATGGGCGCTCCGGGACTCGCCATCAATCCGAGCCTGTATGTCCGGCTTCCTTACGACACGCTGCGCGATCTCGTGCCGGTGTCGCTCGTGGGTGCAGTGCCCAACCTCGTGGTCGTGCATCCCTCGGTGCCGGTGAAGAACATCAAGGAGTTGACTGCGCTCGCACGCTCGAAGCCGGGACGTCTCAACTATGCCTCTCCCGGACGCGGGACCTCACTGCACTTCGCTGCGGAACTCTTCCGCAGCCGCACGGGTATCGATATCGTGCACGTAGCCTACAAGGGAGGTGCTCAGGCCATCACCGATCTAGTCGGCGGGCACGTCGATCTCATGTTCGACGTGTTGCCTGCCTCGTTGCCGTATGTGAAGTCCGGACGCTTGCGCGCGCTCGCCATCACCTCGGCTCAACGTTCGACGCTCGTGCCGGATCTTCCGACCGTGGCCGAGTCCGGGCTGGAGGGCTTTCTCGCCATTACGTGGAACGGCATTCTTCTGCCCTCGAACACACCGCGCGACATAGTGATGCGTCTGCATCAGTCGCTACAGCATGCCGTGCTGGGCCCCGGCGCGAAGGAACGCTACGCGGCGATCGGCACCGACGCCGTGATGAACACACCCGAGGAATTCGCGGATTTCATCCGAACGGAAACCGCAAAGTGGGCCAAAGTGGCGGCGGCTGCAGGAATCAAGCCCGAATAAGCCGGTGTGGCCCGCAGAAATCAACGACGCGTCGTTGCGCTGAGGAAGCGCCTACGGTCGGCGGCTGAATCTGGCACGATGCGCCGCGGTGGCCGGTAGCTCTTGCGGTCATTGGTTTGCTTGCAGACGTTGTGCGGTTCGGCA
>JBIKKL010000360.1:0-5371 GCA_044360365.1 Burkholderiales bacterium
GACAACGCCACGGAAGCGCATCTCTACCAGCTCGTCATCGATCGATTGCCGAAGTGCATGATTATCAGCGTAGCTCACAGAACGACGCTCGAAGCGTTTCACGACAATATGCTGAACATCGTCGCACCTTCGCGGAGCCCAGGGTAATGAGGTGGACTGAGGATTGCCTCACCCTGGATTCGACCGGGGTCAGGACTTGCAATTACGCATCATGGGCAAGATCGCACGAGCTGCCCCCCCCCCAGGCTCGTCCGGAACCGATGTACGTTCCCTTCACCCCCTACGCCGAGGTCAATTGCGAAGAACGTGCGTCGAGTCGGATCTATCGTCGCAGGATGTATCGCCGTTGCGATGCGCCGCCAATGTATCTACAATGTAGACACGCATTCGACTGCGAGGCAATAAATGGAATCGACGATCCGCAAATGGGGTAACAGCCCAGCGCTGAGGCTTCCGGCTGCCGCGATCAAGGCGGCCGCATTTTCCTTGGAACAGAAAGTCACCCTCCGGGTGACACGTGGACGAATCGTCATCGAGCCGTGCGAAAAGGTCGAGTACGATCTCGACCGGTTGCTCGACGGTATCAACTCCAAGAACCTGCATTCGGAACAAGCCTTCGGTGCCCCGGTTGGTAAAGAAGTTCTCTAATGGCCGTTCGTCGCTACGTGCCTGACGCAGGCGATGTCGTCTGGCTTCAGTTCGACCCCCAAGCCGGACATGAACAGGCCGGCCACCGTCCTGCACTGGTACTCAGCCCTGCTCGGTACAACGACAAGACCGGGCTGATGATTTGCTGCCCCATGACGAACCAGTTGAAGGGCTATCCGTTCGAGGTCCGAGTGGACATCGATGGGGTGATCAGTGCTGTTCTGGCAGATCAGGTCAAGTCTTTGGACTGGAAGGCTCGGCGCGCAAAGAAGAAGGCTGCCACATCGTCCGAAGCCCTGGCACATGTCCGGGGGATGCTGAAAGCACTACTTGCGATTCCCTGACTGGTAACTCGAATCGCTTAACCTGAGGGAATGCGGACCTAAGGGGTCAAATCTTGCACTCACGCATACATCCCTGACTGCAAGACCTGACTCCCGCAGCGGTTGGCGCGGCTAGTAGCGCACCAACACGCGATAGCGCAGCGTCACATTGCCCTCGGCGGGTACACGCACCTTCCACTCTGCCGTACCGGCAGCAGGCTTCTGGTGCCGTTGCGTCTCCTCCAGCATGGTCCAGTCGCCCGGCAGCGGCTCGCGCACGACCACCGTCACCGCTTCCTTCTTCGCGTTGCGCAGTACGATCTCGTAAGCGCTCTCGAACGAGTAGCTCCATGGCGAGGCCGTGTCGCGCTTCTTGAAGTCGGTCTGCTTCTTGTCGGCGGTGACGTCGAACGCTTCGCCGAGCTTGAGTCGTACGTTCTCGTTCCTGGGCGTGTGGTCGATGCGATCCTCGCCGACGAACTGGGCGTTCCCCGCGCTGTCCTTCTTGTATACCCGTACCACACCCTTCGGCATCGGCATCCCCAGGCGCGACGCCTCGCGGTTCTCGAACTGCACGAACACGCCGACTTTCATCTTCTGCCCGAGATCGCCCACACTCGCGCGGTAGTAGTAGTCGCGCCCCTGCAGGACCAGTTCCTTCGTCACCGGAACACTCGTGGCGCCGAGCAGCGCGACCTGTTTCACTTGGTTGTTCTCGATCGTGGTCGGTCGCTGCAGCGTGTAGAGGTGGTATTCGAAGAGCGATTCCTGCGCCATTTGCGGCTTTGGTGCGGCCTCGGCTGCGCGCGCCGCCATGGGCCTCACGGCCTGGCCCATCTCGTCTCGCACACGGTTCACGTCGCCCGCGACCAGCTGCAATTTCGCCTTCGGGTAACTGGTGCCGCTGCGGTTGGTGAGCGTCACCCACCCATTCAGATCCAAGGCATCGTCGGTAGCATTCAGCTCGGCCACGTAGTCGGCCTTCCAGGACAACCCACCCGACAGATAGGAAAGCTCCACGGTTTGCTTTCCGGCCCGGTCGGCTGTCAGCTCGCTCACCAGCGTGGGGCGATCGCGCAGGTTCGGCGGTACGCCGTCGTAGACGATGCGTCCCGGCACCCCGGTTTCGATCCGGTCACCGATCTTCAGGACCACGCCGCTGTTGGCGGAAAGCACCGTTGCAGTTTCAACCGTCTCGGCGCCGGTCTGCGGATGCGTTCGGACGATGCGCACCTCGCGCCCCACGTACTTCTCCAGCAGCTTGGCCGGCGTGAGGAGATCGAAGTCGAAGTTCTGTTCGAGCAGACGCAAGGCACCCGGATGCGAGAGGCTACGCAGGAGCGCCGTCTCCGGGCGCATCATGCCGCTCACCTCGCGCAACGCGAGACGGTTCGGCCCCGCGCCCAGCGTGATGCGCCGCACGTCCTTGATCAGCGCGAGATTCTCGTTGTAGATGGTCACGGCGACCGATTCCTGATCGGCGAGCGTGCTGGGCGTCTCGGCGTCTGCGGCATAAGCCGTGCTCGATGCGAAGAGGGCGGCGCCGACCGCGGCGTGCAAAAGCGTGCGTAGCATGAGCATCCTTTGTTGTTGGCGACAGCGCTGTAAACGCTTCAGATCCGCGAACGGGTTAAGCGGGAAGTTCGGTGATACATACGGGTGGGTGTGCGCGGGCCCTGGTGGATCGATGGTGGCGCGCGATTGACCCGCCTCGATCGCCGAGTGCAAGGCTTGGGCCTGACTTGGTCCCGGCTCGGTAGTAAACCGTGTACGCGCGAACCCAAGCCCTACGGCGTGACCACGATGTTCGCATCCTTGATGATCTTGCCCCAACGCTCCACTTCGTTCTTCATCCGGCGGTCGACATCCTCGGCCGGACCACCCACCGGGGCGAGCCCGCGTGCGTCGATGAGCTTGCGGAATTCGCCGTCCTTCAGCTGTCGGTTCAGCTCGGCATTGATGCGCCGGACGACATCGGCCGGTGTACCCCGAGGGGCCACGAACGCGAACCACGACTCGACGTCGAACCCCGGCAGCGCTTCCGAGAGCGCCGGAATCTGCGGCTGTCCCGGCCAGCGCGCCGCCGTGGTGACCGCCAGAGCACGCAGCTTGCCGGCCTGTACGTGCGGAACGACCGGGGACAACCCCGTCATCATCACCTGTACCTGCCCGGTCAGCAGATCGTTCATGCCGAGCCCCGTGCTCTTGTAGGGCACGTGCTGCATCCGGATGCGGGTGAGCGTCATCATGTATTCGGTGGCGAGATGCGTGAGACTGCCGACCCCGGGCACCACGAACGAAAGCTTGCCTTCCCTCGATCGGGCGTAATCGATGAACTCTTTCGTGGAGGCCACCGGCAGGGAAGGATGCACCACCAGGCAAAGCGGCGAATACGCCACGCGGGCAACGCCGGTCAGCGCGCCGATGATTTCGAAATTCGGCTTGTTCGCCGCGACCGTCGCGGGCACGCTGCCCGAGATGAGCATGAGCGTATATCCATCCGGCGACGATCGAACGGCCATTCCGATGCCGATCAATCCGCCGCCACCTCCTCGGTTGTCGACGACGAACTGCTGTCCGAAGGCCTCGGTAAGCTTGGCCGACATCATGCGTGCAACGATATCGCTGCCGCCGCCGGGACCCATGGGTACGATCACCCGCACGGGGCGCGCAGGCCATTCGGGGGATTGGGCGGCTTCGGCAACGATGGGCAAGGCAGATGCGGCAAGCATGAGCCATGCCGCGACTCGACAAATTGTCATGGGTATTCTCCTCCGGTGATCGCTGGGCCGGGCAATGGGCGCAGTCGATCTTGGAGATCGACCAGGACGCGCTCCACGTGCAGGCGCGAATCGTAGGCGTCATCATAAGGCACACGCAGTTGCTCGTCTTCAAGCTGGAGAGAAGATAGAGAGGGGCAGACCACGTTTTACATCGAAGCCCCGAGGATCGTGGTCCGTCCCCGATTCGCCTCACCCGATTCGCCCTCAGCCGCGTATGGCTCGCGATGTCGGCGAGACGCTCGAACGCTCCCTCATCCGGGACGGCAATCGAATCCGGAGCGATGTTCGGGGCGCGGCGGCGCAGAGCGCGCCTGGCGTTCGACCGACGCGCTTGTTCGATGAGCCGTGCAACCGAAAGTGCTCGTCGCGTTCGACACATTGCGCGATTATCAAAGTCGCCAACGCAATGCATAATCAGTGTCTGCGGCGTCGCAAGCGCAGATTCACACCAATCGAACAGAGTCGAGTCGGGCCTACGCCCCACCCGAATCGACCGCCCAAAGGGAGGATTCTTCATGCGCCGTAGCGCGTCCCGACACACTGTCCTGTTCGCGACAGCTCTCGCAGCACCGATGCTGGCGCTTTCCACCTCTTCGATCGCCCAGGACTACCCATCGCGCCCCATCCGCTTCATCGTGCCGTTTCCGCCGGGTGGGGGCACCGATCTACATGCACGCACGGTGCAACCGAAACTGAGCGAAGCCCTGCGCCAGCAGATCGTGATCGACAATCGATCCGGCGCGGGTGGCATGCTTGGGGCCGAACTCGCAGCTCGGGCGGCACCCGACGGATACAACATCTGGATCGGTCAGACCGCCAACCTGGGCATCGGCCCCGCGTTGCGCAAGAAGCCGCCCTACGATCCGCTCACCGACTTCGTCATGATCACGCCGATCCAGAAGGCATCATCGGTGGTCGTGGTCGCCCCGAGCTCGCCGCTCAAGACGATTCCCGATCTGGTCGCATACGCCAGGAAGAACGCGCAGGGCACGACCTACGCATCGGCGGGCATTGGCACGGGCGGACACATCAATGGCGTGCTCCTCAACAAGGTCGCAGGTATCGACATGACCCACGTCGCGTACAAAGGTGCGTCGCCTGCGATGGTGGATCTGCAGGCCGGCCGCGTGACGGTCATGTTCACGTCGATCGGATCCTCCGCAGGCATGATCCGGCAAGGAAAGATTCGCGCCTTGGCGACGACGGGTCTCAAGCGCGCCCGCGCCCTCCCGGATGTACCGAGCATCGCCGAGCAAGGCTATCCCGACTTCCAGGTGAATACCTGGACAGCGATCATGGTGCCGGCGAAGACGCCCGAGCACGTCTCGGTGCGGCTCAACAAGGAACTCATGCAGATCCTGAAGCTGCGCGAACTCGAGGAAAGGCTCAGCATGGAGGGCGGCGAGGTATCGCCGATGACGCTCCAGGAAGCAGCGGCATTCTTTCGCTCCGAAGTCGCCGTCTGGAAGCAGCGCGTAAAGGATGCCAACCTGCCGGTGGAATGATTCGGCCAGTCGGGGTCAGCTCACGCCATATCTGCTCGCTCTTCCTTGATCGGAATCCGCCCCCGAAATCCCCCATGAGGGCGGGAGGATCGCAGCGAATGCCGTCCTTCCT
>JBIKKL010000362.1:0-5324 GCA_044360365.1 Burkholderiales bacterium
CCCTACAAGGGGTCCGGTCCCATGCTCAACGATCTGCTCGGGGGCCAAATACACATGTCGATCGGTGGCGCCGTCTCCGCCATTCCGCACTTGAAGTCCGGCAGATTGCGCGGCCTCGCCGTCGGCGACTCCAAGCGGATTGCTGCAATGCCGGACATGCCGACCATCGCCGAGGCCGGCGTACCGGGCTACCACGCCACCATCTGGACGGGCATGATGGCGCCTGCCAAGACGCCTCAGGCCATCGTCGACCGCGTGAGCACCGAAGTCTCGAGAATCGTGCGCGACAAGGATTTCACGGCTCGGATGCAACAGCTCGGCTCCGACACGGCGGGGACGACGCCCGCCGAATGGCGTCAGTTCGTATCCTCCGAGATCGCAAAGTGGACCAAGATCGCCAAGGCCGCCAACATGACGGCAGAATGATGCCCGCCGAATCGACGAGAAGGCGCGAACAGATCGGTCTCGCCGTCGTCGGTTCGGGGCGTATCGGTTCATTGCGGGCACGTATCGCTTCGGAGCATCCCGCTGTCCGCTTCCTCGCGGTCTCCGACCTCGATCCCGCGAAGGCCCGCAAGCTCGCCGAGACCGTCACGGCCGACGCCTGGTCCGGCAACAACCTCGACGTCATCTCGCATCCGCAGGTCACGGCGGTCGTCGTCTCAACGAGCGAGGGAGAACACGTCGAAGCGGTGATCCAGGCGCTCGAACATGGAAAGGCTGTGCTCGTCGAGAAGCCGATCGCGCTCTCGCTCGCCGATGCGGATCGTATCCTGGCCTGCCTGAGCAAGCACGGGGGCGATCTGCGCGTCGGATACAGCCGGCGTTTTCGCAAGCGCTACCATGTCGCCAAGGAGCAGATCGCTCAGGGACGCATGGGCAGGCTGCTCGGGGCCGCCGCGCGCGTGTACAACTCGCGTTCGCAGGCGCTGGCAATGCTCCAGCGCAACCCTCACGCCACCCCGGTCGTCGATGCATTGACCTACTATGTCGACCTCATGAACTGGTTCTTCGAAGGTCGACGCCTGGTTCAAGTCACCGCACTCGGACAGCGCGGCGTGCTCGCCGCGGCCGGCCATGAAACCGACGACCTCACCTGGGCCATCCTGCAGTACGACGACGGCGCTGCCGTCAATCTGGGCGTGTGCTATGCGCTGCCCGAGAAGTATCCCGCCCTGGGTCATGCGGCGCGCGTCGAGCTGCTGGGCACCGACGGCGTCATGCTGCTCGACGACGATCACACCGATCAGGTGATGTACAGCGAGCGCGGCATCCCGCACGTATACCTGCCGAACCACACGGTCAATGCCGTGTTTCTGTCGAGCGGGACACCCGGCGACTGGGCGCTGGGCGACTTCATCGGGCCGGTTGCGACGGAAACGCGGACGTGGCTCGACCACCTTTGCACCGGCAGGGGCTGCAATCTCGCCACCCCCGAGACGGCTCGCGCCAATCTCGAAGCGACGCTCGCCATCGAACGCGCGGCACGAACCGGCCAGACGGTTCGTCTGCCGTTGCCTGATTAGCACTCGAAGATCCCAGCGGGTCCCGCGCACCGCGTCTGCGAGGGATCCGCTGTTCGACTCACCAGCGCGAGTCGACCTCCTGCGCCGTCGTGAAGTGATGCACCGAAAGATCGGTGCCCTGGAACTCCTGCTCCTGCGTCAACCGCAAGCCGACACTCGCTCGCAAGACGCCATAGACCAACGCGCCGCCGACGAGCGCCACGACGATACCCAACGCGGTACCGACCAGTTGCGGCATGAAGGCAACACCCCCCAGACCGCCCAGTGCTTTGGTGCCGAAAATCCCGCATGCGATCCCGCCCCACGCGCCGCACAGACCGTGCAGCGGCCACACGCCGAGTACGTCGTCGATGCGCAACCGGTTCTGGGTCATCGTGAACATCCAGACAAACAGCGCGCCAGCGACGCCACCGGTGGCAAGTGCGCCCAACGGATGCATGACGTCCGAGCCGGCGCAGACGGCAACGAGTCCGGCCAGCGGCCCATTGTGCACGAAGCCCGGGTCGTTTCGCCCCACCAGCAAGGCAACGAGAATTCCACCCGACATGGCCATCAGTGAATTCACGGCCACCAGACCGCTGACCTTGTCGATCGTCTGCGCCGACATCACGTTGAAACCGAACCAGCCGACCGTGAGAATCCAAGCGCCAAGTGCAAGAAACGGAATGCTCGACGGCGGCTGCGCCGTCACGCGACCATCGCGACCGTAACGCCCGGTGCGCGGCCCGAGCAGTACGACGGCCATCAGGGCGATCCACCCGCCCACGGCGTGGACGACCACCGAACCGGCGAAGTCGTGGAATTCCTCGCCGAAGCTCGCCTTGATCCAGGCCTGCACGCCGTACTGCTGGTTCCAGACCATGCCTTCGAAGAAGGGGTAGACCAGTCCGACGATAAGAAAGGTCGCCGCCAGCTGCGGATTGAACTTGGCACGCTCGGCGATGCCGCCCGAAACAATTGCCGGTACGGCGGCGGCGAAGGTCAGCAGGAAGAAGAACTTGACGAGGTCGTAGCCGTTCTTCTGCATGAGGGCTTCGGCACCGGTGAGGAAACTCGTCCCGTATGCCACGGAGTACCCGATGAAGAAGTAGGCCAGCGTGGACATGGCGAAGTCGCAGAGTATCTTCACCAGCGCATTGACTTGATTCTTGGCTCGTACGGTGCCGAGTTCCAGAAACGCAAAGCCGGCATGCATGGCCAGCACCATGATGGCGCCCAGCAAAATGAACAGCACGTCTGCCGATATTTTCAGATCCATGGCCCCCTCCCAGGCGAAAAACCTAAGCACTGAAAGCAAGGCTTATTCCAATTACTCTCTTTTATTACCTATCAATTACTTATAGTTATTCTTAGATTAGAGAATGCACATTTTCGCCCTCTGACGGTGCTCATGCCAACGATAACGCACCATTCTTGTGCTCGTGTCCAGCCGGTTCTAGCCGATAACCCCACATTGAGAGCCGTCATCGATAGGGCTAGTATTCGGCGACCGGCCGGGTCCCAATCCACGAGATAGGCATGAATAGCGCGCTCGCGCAGCAATCCACGCGTACCGATCGACGTCTGAGCCTCGACACCGTCGTCGCCGACTTGATCGCCGATGGCCTGGTACCTCAGGAGGTCGGAGAGAAGCTGCAGCGGGACCGCCGGCTCGCACGGGGCGACGTGCATCCGCTCGTCGTCGTCGCCGATCAAAAATGGCGCGACCCCCGGAATCCCAAGAAGACGCTGCACATCGAGGTGCTGACGCAGTGGCTAGCGGATCGCGCAAGCCTGCCATACATCCATATCGATCCGTTCAAGATCGACTTCGCGACCGTCACCAAGGTGATGTCCAACGCGTACGCGACGCGCTTCAAGATCCTTCCGATCGAGGTGACATCGAACGACGTCGTGATTGCGACCTGCGAGCCCTTTGTCCGCGAGTGGGAACCGCAACTCGAGCAGATGCTGCGCAAGCAGATCAAGCGCGTCGTCGCCAATCCACTCGACATCACCAGCTACATCGTCGAGTTCTACAACCTTGCGCGTTCGGTGAAGGGCGCCACTGCGCAGGACAAGGGCGCGTACAGCGACATCGCCAATTTCGAACAACTGGTTCAGTTGGGACGCGCCGGCAAGCTCGATGCAAACGACCAGCACATCGTCCACATCTGCGACTGGCTGCTGCAATACGCCTTCGAGCAGCGCGCAAGCGACATCCACATCGAGCCGCGGCGTGAATCCGGCAATGTGCGCTTTCGCATCGACGGCGTGATGCATCAGGTCTACCAGATCCCCACCCCGGTCATGGCTGCGATGGTGAGCCGCATCAAGGTGCTCGGTCGCATGGACGTCGTGGAGAAGCGCCGGCCGCAGGACGGCCGCGTGAAGACGAAGACGCCCGACGGCAACGAAGTGGAACTGCGGCTTTCCACGATGCCTACCGCATTCGGCGAAAAGCTGGTCATGCGTGTATTCGACCCCGAAGTCCTCGTGCGGGATTTCGCGGAGCTCGGCTTCACCGACGAGGACACCCGGCGCTGGAACTCGATGGTGTCCCTGCCCAACGGCATCGTCCTCGTTACGGGGCCGACCGGCTCCGGCAAGACCACGACGCTCTACTCCACGCTGAAGACCCTCGCCACCCCCGAAGTGAACGTCTGCACCATCGAGGATCCGATCGAAATGGTGGAGCCTGCGTTCAACCAGATGCAGGTAGTCCACGGCATCGACCTGAGTTTCGCGGCCGGCATTCGTACCCTCATGCGGCAGGACCCCGACATCATCATGGTCGGCGAGATCCGCGATCTCGAAACAGCCGAGATGGCCGTCCAGGCGGCACTGACGGGGCACCTCGTGCTTTCCACGCTGCATACCAACGATGCGCCTTCGGCCATCACGCGATTGCTCGATCTCGGGGTGCCCTACTACCTTCTCAATTCAACCATCATCGGTGTCATGGCACAGCGCCTCATCCGCACGCTCTGTCCTCACTGCAAGGAGCCCGGGGACATCGACGAGGATACCTGGCAGCGCCTCGTTGCACCGTGGAAGGCCAACAAGCCCGCGAAAGTCTATTACGCCAAAGGCTGCCTCGAATGCCGCATGACCGGTTACATGGGACGCGTCGGTCTCTACGAGATGCTGGTCATGAGCCCGACGTTGCGCCGATTGGTGACGCCCGAAACGGACCTGCAGGCCCTCACCGATCAGGCTTTCAAGGACGGCCTGAAGCCGCTGCGCATCAGCGGCGCGGCAAAAATCGCCGCCGGCCTGACCACCGTGGACGAAGTGCTCAAGGTGGCACCGCCTGCGAGCGGCGATCAGCGGCGGGCGGCACGCTGAATCGCGGATTCACGCGTCGGCACGGTTAGTGCGGCAACGCCGCGCCCTCCTCCGACCCAGGCCCAGTCTACTTGCTGAGCACCCGCATCGCCCGATCGAGACCATCGATGGTCAACGGGAACATGCGCCCGCCCATCAGCTGTTTGGTGATCTCGATGGATTCGTGATACTCCCAGTGCGCTTCGGGCTGCGGGTTGATCCATATCGCATGCTCGTAGACTTCGAGCATGCGCTGCAGCCAAAGAGCCCCCGCTTCCGGGTTGGTATGTTCGACGCTGCCGCCCGGATAGGTGATCTCGTAGGGACTCATCGTCGCATCGCCCACGAAGACGAGCTTGTAGTCCTGGCCGTACTTGTGCATGACATCCCAGGTGGCGATCTTCTCCTGCATGCGCCGCCGGTTGTCCTTCCACACCCGCTCGTAGATGAAATTGTGAAAGTAGTAGTACTCGAGATGCTTGAACTCGGTAC
>JBIKKL010000363.1:0-5323 GCA_044360365.1 Burkholderiales bacterium
AGGGTCTCTGCGCTCGACAATCCCGATATCTTACACCGCCCGCTCACCGCGATCCGTTCCCGGTCCAACGCGTGAACAGGTCACGCAGCGCCCGTTACGCTGACCACGCGCGTCGAACCAGTTCGGCGCAGGCATGGCCGCTGCGTACGGCGGCCTCGAGGGTGGCCGGATAATCGCTTGCGGTGTAGTCGCCGGCGAGGTAAAGGCCGCGAACCAGCGTCGCTTGTCCGGGGCGTGCGACATCGGGGACGCTTGCGAAGGTGGCTCGCTTCTCTTCGATGACCTGCACCCAGTCCGGCGTACCTGCATCCTTCGCGAAGTGGGCAACTTCGGTCTGTACCTGATGCGCGAGGTCTTCGCGGCTCAGGTTGTCGCTGCGTCCGCGCGCGCTGATCACGACGGCGACGAGGCCTTCCTGGCCGCAGATGGCCGCACGGTCGAAGAGCCACTGACCATAGCGACCGGACATCCCGAGCATGGGCGCGGACAACTGCAACCGCTGAGGATAGTGCAGGTAAACGGTGACGATCGGCTGGTACGTCAGGCGTGCGATGCACTGCAGAGGCGAGTTGAGCTCGGTCCAGTGCCCGAGCAGGCCCTGGACATGTTGAGGTGCCGTAGCGACGATCACGGCGCTGTGGGTGCGCGTTTCGACATCGCGGATGATCGCGAACGCGTTCTCTTCCGGATCGATGCGTTTCACGGTGCAGCCGGTGAGAATTTCGCCGCCGTGCGCTTCGACGAACGCTGCGGCCGGACGCGGGAAGAGCGATGAGAGATCAATCCTCGGCAGCAGCAACTCGGACGCCGCTCGACTCGATGCGATGCCGTCGCGAACGACGTTCAGGAAGATCTGTGCCGAAGCTTCTGCAGCGGGCGTGTTGAGCGCGGCTACGCACAGGGGTTCCCACAGGTGACGGATGGCCCGTGCATCCTGTCGATGTTCGTGCAGGAGTTGCGCGACCGTCCGGTCGTCCTTGAGTCGGAAGCCGATGCGGCGACACCAATCCAGAAAGTTCGCACAGCGCACTCGCGCGGTGAAGCTCAGCCCGCGGGCGCGCAGAAGTCCGAGCGCAAGATGGAAGGGGGCCGGGGCCCGTACTGCATTCAGTTCGAAGTGCGGCGGGAAGCGCCACTGCAAGGGCATGCGGTGCAGGCTCGAGTCGGGGACGCCGACGCGCCGCATCAGATCGAGCGTGGACTTGTAGGCGCCGATCATGATGTGCTGGCCATTGTCGAGGCGCATGCCATGGCGCTCGACCATGCGGGCGCGTCCGCCGAGTTCGCGCGCGGCCTCGTAGACGGTCACGGGGATGCCCCTGGTCGACAGTTCGACGGCGGCGGCAAGTCCGGCGTAGCCCCCGCCCACGACGGCCACCGATTCGCGTGCGCGCTCGCTCACGGATGCCAGGCGCGGAAAACTGTGCCTGGCACGGTTTTCCGGTGCGGGGATATCGTGGGAGGGACGGAGGGTTCGGGTTGCATGGTGTCGAGTATCGCTAGTGTCCTGTGTCGGAGATTCGTAGCACAAGTGCGAGTCGCTACCATCGATCCCATGCGTGGTAAAAGTGTCGAAATCGGCGCCAGACGCGAAGGAAACCGCAGCCAGGTTGGACACCTGGCGAGGATTTCCGACAAAGTATGGCGTCGATTCTCGGCGCTTTTATGGCACGAATCTCCGACACAGGACACTATGTGGCAATCCAGGTGCGGAATGCCAGCCAGAATTTCGTGACGGGGGTGAGCGAGATCCGGGCGGACAGCACGCGCGTGCCTTCGGTTTCGACCTCGTCCAGAAGTCGCCGATAGATCGCGGCCATGATGAGCCCCGCACGCTGCGCGCGTCGATCCGCTGCGGGCAGCTTCGCGAGGGCCTGCGAGTAGTAGCTGCGCGCGCGTGCAATCTGGAAGCGGATCAGGCTGCGCATGCCTTCGGAGTCGCGCGCGCCGAGCACGTCCGCGGCGCTGACGCCGTATCGGCTCATGTCGTCGAGCGGCAGATAGATGCGATCGCGCCGCGCGTCTTCGCCGATGTCGCGCACGATGTTCGTGAGTTGAAACGCGATGCCGAGATCGTGGGCGTAGTCGAGCGTCTGGGGCAGCGTGTAGCCGAAGATGCGAGCCGAAAGCAGTCCGACGACGCCCGCGACCCGATGGCAGTACTGCGCGAGCGACGCGAAATCCGGATAGCGATTGCAGTCGAGATCCATCTGCATGCCGTCGATGATTTCGGCGAGCAGCTCGTGTCTCAAATCGAATTCGCCGACGATCTCCCGCAGCGCCAGCGCGACGGGGTGTTGCGGGCGTCCGTCGTAGACCGACGCGAGTTCGGAGCGCCACCAGTCGAGCTTGGTTCGTGCGACGCCGGAGTCTGCGGTTTCATCCACGACATCGTCGACTTCGCGGCAGTACGCGTAGAGCGCGGTGATCGCGCGCCGTCTGCGCTCGGGCAGGAACATGAAGCTGTAGTAGAAGCTCGAACCGCTGCTCGCGGCCCGCTCGGCGCAGTATTGGTGCGGATTCATCGAAGTGCGATCGTTGCTGGTCACGGTCGAGCGGGATCAGGCGGTAGGGGCGCGCATCCTGCCGTCGCCGAAGCATGCGCGCATCATCATGCCGATCCAGTCGAACGGACGCAGAACCGGGCGATGTCGGAATACATCATAGTCGACCTCGATGATTTTCTGCAGGATCGCATCCCCGCCCGCGACGATGGTGCGGATCTCGAGCCCGATGCGGCCCGGCAGGCGCCGCCCCAGATTCGCGCCTTCGTGCAGCATGCGTCGCGTGCGCTGAACCTCGAATTCGAGCAAGGCCCTGAAGGCCGCGCTGGCGCGTCCGTCGACGAGGTCCGACTCCGGTACGCCGAACCGCGTCATGTCGTCCATCGGGAGGTAGATCCTCGCCTTGCGGATATCGATCGCGACGTCCTGCCAGAAATTGATGTACTGGAGTGCGCTGCAAATGTTGTCGGACCAGCGAAACGCCGCCTCGGCGGTATCGCCGAACAGATGCAGCAGGAGCCGCCCGACCGGATTGGCCGAACGTCGAGCGTAGTCCTGCAATTCATCGAAGTCGCGGTAGCGGGTTTTCACGCAGTCTTGCGAGAAGGCCGAGAGCAGGTCGTGAAAATAACCGAAGGGCAGTGCGTGGGCACGTATGGTGTGTCCCAGGGACTGGAACAGCGGATCGGCGACAGCCTCGCCTCTTGCAAGTGCATCGAGCTTGCCGTCGAGTTCGGCGAGTGCCTGCAGTCGAACTTCCTGGGGGGCATCGCCTTCGTCGGCGATATCGTCGGCTGTGCGGGCGAAGCGGTAGATCGACGCAATCGGCTGGCGCAGCCGTGCGGGCAGCAGCACCGACGCCACCGGAAAATTCTCGTAATGTCCCACCCCCATGGAAAGCCGCCTCGGAACAAGTGCTTAGTTGACTGCATCGAGCAGCGGGTTCGCTACGATCCGCTGGCAGCAAGTCACTACTGATATTACACTTGTCGGTTGCTGGTCCGGCACGACGCGGGGGCCGGCAGTTAGACCCCCCGGCATCGATGCGTCCGTCGCGGACGTTTCGAGACCGGTCTGAACGTGACCTGCCCGAACGCGTAGGGATTTCGGGCGAACAAGTTGCCGTCCGGCAGGAGAGTCCGGGCCCCGCACAGGGGTCACCCCTCCAGCTGTGCGAAAGTGGCGGAATTGGTAGACGCACCAGATTTAGGTTCTGGCGCCGAAAGGCGTGGGGGTTCGAGTCCCTTCTTTCGCACCAAGCGCATTTCTTCGAGGCTGCATGATGCAAGCAAATTTGGAAACGATTAGTAACCTTGAGCGTCGGCTCAATTTCAGCCTGCCGACCCAGGACGTCGACGGGGAAGTATCCACCCGCCTGCGTCGCCTGGCGCAGACGGTCAAGATGCACGGCTTTCGTCCGGGAAAAGTCCCGATGAAAGTCGTGGAACAGCAGTATGGGTTGCAGGTGCGGCAGGAAGTTCTCGCGGATCGCCTGCAGAAGTGCTTCGGTGATGCAGTGCGGGATAACAACCTGCGCGTCGCCGGCTACCCCAAATTCGAGAGCAAGGCGGCCGGCGACGGCAGCCCGATGTACGAGTACAGCGCGACGTTCGAGATTTATCCCGACGTGGCTGTCACGTCGATTGCCGATGCCGAAGTCAACCGGCCCGTCCTGCAAGTGAGCGACGCCGAGGTCGACAAGACGATCGAAGTGCTGCGCAAGCAGCGCGCCACCTTCGAGCCGGCCGAGCGCGCAGCCCAGAACGACGATCTCGTCACGGTGGATTTTTCCGGAACCATCGACGGCCAGACATTCCAGGGTGGTGATGCCAAGGATCTGCAGATGCTGCTCGGCGCCGGGCGCATGCTGCCCGAATTCGAAAAGGCGGTCCTGGGCATGAATGCCGGCGAGACCCGCAACTTCGATCTGACTTACCCTGCGGATTACCACGCCAAGGAAGTCGCCGGCAAGACCGCGCAGTTTGCGCTGACCCTGAAGCAGGTGCAGCAGCCCAAGTTGCCGCCGCTGGACGCCGAATTTGCCAAGACGCTCGGCGTGGCCGACGGCGACATCGAAAAAATGCGCGCCGAAGTTCGCATCAATGTCGAGCGCGAAGTCGATTCCCGGATCAAGGCCCGCATGCGCGAGCAAGCCTTCAAGCTTTTGATTGACAAGGCGACTCTCGATATTCCTCAGTCGCTGGTCGAGATCGAAATGCAGAATCTCGTGCAGTCGGCCCAGCGCGATCTCGAAGCGCGCGGCGTAAAGATGAAAGATGTTCCCCTGCCGGCCGATATACTGAAGGCTCAGGCGGAGCGACGTGTTCGCCTGGGGCTGATTCTGGCCGAAGTGGTGCGGGCGAATTCGCTGCAGGCGAAGCCCGAACAGGTCCGCGAAGCCGTGGAGCATCACGCCAAGAGCTTCGAACAGCCTCAGGAGGTGGTGAAGTGGTACTATTCTTCGCCGGAACGCCTGCAGGAGTTCGAGTCGGCAGTGATCGAGCAGAACGTGGTCGACTGGGTGGCTTCGACCGCGCGCACTCAAGATCAGCCGGTGGGATTCGACGAACTTATGGGGAAGACCAACGCATGACCATGCGCGCAACAGGCGACAGATTCGAGCCGATGGGGCTCGGACTGGTTCCGATGGTGATCGAGCAGAGCGGTCGGGGCGAGCGTGCCTACGATATCTACTCCCGGTTGCTTCGAGAACGAGTGGTTTTCCTGGTGGGGCCGGTCAACGACGCCTCGGCGAACCTCATCGTGGCCCAGTTGTTGTTTCTCGAATCCGAGAACCCCGACAAAGACATCTATTTCTA